>JBGTBZ010000612.1:0-4010 GCA_041749155.1 Phycisphaerae bacterium | reverse complement strand
GAGGCGGAGCCTGCGCCGGCTCCATATCCCGAGCCGACGCCACAGCCGGCGCCCGCACCTGCGCCCGCTCCGGCCCCCGTGGATGGCCAGGCGCCTGTTGTCCGCGTCGAGGCCGTGCACACGCGCGTCTTCGCAGGCCAGAGCCTGCACCTCAGCGGCCTGGGAACGACCATCACCCACGGCCAGTTCAACGATGCCAGCTTCGTCTGGAACTTCGGCGAGGCCGGCAGCCGCTTCAACGAGGTGCGCGGCTTCGTGGCCTCGCACGTCTACGCCAAGGCCGGCGACTACATCGTCAGCCTGACCGTTACCGACGAGACCGGCCGCGTCGGCAAGGCGACCTTCAATGTGAAGGTCGAGGCCGCCGCACGCACACAGATCTACGTCAGTTCCTCCGGCAGCGACGCGAATGACGGCCGTTCCACCGGCGCCCCGGTCAAGAGCGTTGCCCGTGTCATGGAGTTGATGCACCAGCACGGCGACCATGTCGAGGTGCTCTTCGCCCGCGGACAGTCACACAACATCGACCGCACCCTGGACGTGCAGCAGAACGACGTGGTGATCGGCGCCTACGGCAGCGGCGCCAAGCCGATGCTCACCTGGAAGGGCAGCGCCAGCGGCGCCAAGGTCATGATCAGCACCGGCTTCGGCACGCGGCAGGTCACTGTGCGCGACCTGGCCTTCACGGCCCCCGACGCCGACGTCTATGGCAAGGGCAGCCGCCCCAGCGCCATCCGGCCCCTGGGCAACGAGGCCGCGGTGCTCAACAACACCTTCTACGACCTCTCCGACGCGGTGAACGCCAACGGCCGGCCAACCGGCGTGCTGGTCCAGGACAACGACGCCCCAAGCGCCACCGGCATCCGCTCCTACTTCGTCTGGGGCGAGGGCAAGGGCCTGACCATCCTGGGCAACAAGGTCGCCAACTCCACCCGCGAGCACATCATCCGCATCGGCGGCGCAGAGGGCGTCACCATCAGCGGCAACGACCTGACAAACCTGGATCGCACCAAGCAGGGCGACACCACCGACATCGCCAAGGGCGTGATCGTCATGCAGGCCGGCAGCTTCGGCTACGTGACCGACAACCAGATCCGCGGCGGCGGGGGCGGCGTGGGCCCGCTGGGCGGCCCCGACGGCATGGATCACCCCGAGCACCGCTGGATGTGGGCGATCTGGGAGAACAACTACTTTCACGACCAGACCTTCATGGTCGAGCATGGCGCACAGCACCTGGATTTCCGTTTCAATGTCCTGGATTTCGATAACGACTGGAGCATCCAGGTCGACGGCTGGGACAGCACCTACAACCGCACCAGCCGCGACATCACCATCCATGGCAATGTCGCCATCAACAACGGCACGCAAGGCCAGTTCCTGCACACCTGGACGGGCATCGCCGATGTCGAGGTGACCGGCAATATCTACATCGCTCCCAATCTCGAGTTTGGCCCGTACCAGTCGGCGGCCATCGTCGTGCAGGCTGCGAACCTGAACGGGTTCAAGACCATCTCCGGCAACCTCTGGCCGGCGAACAACACCGACGGCTGGGCCGAGTTCGGCGTGCACTACGTCGGCTTCGGCAACGAGCAGTCTGGCTATAAGGACCAGGCGGAATGGCTGAGCTACTCGGTGGTCACCAACGAGCAGTTCGGCACGACCGACGCGCTCACGGCGGTCACCATGGTGCTGAACAAGAACGGCGTGCCGCAGGCGGCATGACAACCCAGCGCATCCGGCGGGAGCAGGATGCCTCCCGCGCCGACGATGCGATGCCAGAACTCTGGCGTGCGATGGGTCTCCGGGTGCGTTGCCCGGGGACCCATCTGCTATGCGCAGGTGCATACCCCCCCCGCCGCGGTGCGCGAAAATCGCCATATACGCGCACCGTGCCGCGAAATCGCCGTTCTGGCAGCCGTAGAGCGGCCTTCGCCGACAACTTTCCCGGTCATCCGCGGTGCGTGTTTCGGCCCACTCAGGGCTCCAGCCGTCGCTTCAACTGGGCCGCGTGCAGGTTGGGGGGCCGCAGAATCCCGGGTTCGATCGCCTCCACGTGCCACCCCTCACGCGCCGCGGCGGGATCGAATCCCTGAACGCCCACGAAAAACAGTCCCGCCGGGCCGAAATCCCTGCCCGGCATCCGTGCATCGCGCTCTCCCCGGATATTCCAGAAGGTCCCGCCAGCGGCGCTGTGTCGGCCGCGCGTGCCCGTTCCCCCGCTTGAGAAGTAGCGCGTGCCCCTCCCCGTGTCCAGGTCCGTGAAGAGGTTCTGATACGGAGCCCAGCGATGGTGATCCATCGAAAGATCCGCACCGCGGCCCTCCGACCAGACGTTACCCACGCTCCCGCGCGTCACCGTAAGGTCATGGATGAACCGGGTCTGAATATCGAAGCCGGTGATCAGGTTGTCCGTGCCATTGGCGGTGATGGCGTGATGCCCGGTATGCCCGCGGCCGTCCGGCTCGCGATCGGTGCGGAAAACCGGCCCCTCCAGCGTGTTGAAGTGCCCGGAAACGAACGCCCCGCTGTCGGCGTTGACGATCTCGACGTCGCGGAGCCAGCAGTGGGCGGCATTTGTGACCGCAAAGGCATTCAGCCCGTCCTCCTGAAAATGCCCGCGGTATGGACGAACCGGGAACTCGATCGTCAGCCGTTCCACGGCGCTGTCCACCACCGCCGGCTCGAAACGGCCCACGCTCACCCACTCCGGCCGCGCCTCGAATCGCAGCGGGCGATCGATCCGCACCTCCGCACCCTCCACCGCCTCGACGCGCGCCACCATTCGGACCGTCAGGCGGGCGATATCCGTGTCCGACTCCCGCACATCCCCGCGATACAGGTAGCGAGCCAGCGAGCCATCCTCGATCTCGTTGGCCTCGATCATCAGCTCATCGCCCGGCTCAAAGTCGTGTTCTTCCAGCCGCAGCACCCGCCCGCCTTCCTCCGAGGCCGATTGCAGCTTCACACGCTGGCCAGCGACCGGCGAACCCTCGCCGCCAATCTGGATCAGTCCTCCGCTCCAGCTCCACGCCGTGGTCTGGCTGCCGTGGCCCGTGCGGGTCGCGCGGGGCTCGATCTCCTCCAGCCCGCGGGTGAAATACAGCACCGTACGTCCGGGGCCCTGGCCCTGCAGCACGGTCTGGCTCGTCTCGATCACCAGCCGATCCGACAGGATGTACCGCCCCGCCGGCACGGCAATGCAGCGCCCCGCCGACTCCGCGAGCGCCCGTCGAAATGCTGCAGAGTCATCTGTCTCATCGTCCGGCTTGGCTCCGAATTCGACCACCGAGACCTCTGGCCGCCGCTCGGGCAGCGCCACCTCACCGCGGCGGTAGCCCGCGTAGGAAAAGTCCGGCAAGGGCTTGTGCGGCACGAACGACGCCCCACTGTCGGGCCAGAGCAAGGAAGTCTCGTTCTGCTGTGCGACGGCTGGCGCGGCCGGCAGAAGGAGCATGAACACGAGACCAGGAATCGCATGCTTCTGATTCATTGGAGGCAGTGTACAGGAAGCAGCGATGCCGGCGATCCCGTCGTGCGGTCGGGTCCCGTTGGATTTAGCTGCTCTAGCGGTCGATACTTCCCATCTCATGCCCGATCCGCGCGTGCTGATCATCGCCGAGGCCTGCAACCCCGAGTGGGTGAGCATCCCGCTGGAGGGTTGGTCGCACTACGCCGCCCTGCGCGAGGTGGCGCAGGTTCACCTGGTCACCCAGCAGCGCAATCGCGACGCCCTGGTCCGGGCGGGGCTGCAGGAAGGGCGCGACTTCACCGCCATCGACCATGAGCGCGTCGTCGGGCCGCTCTACAAGCTGGCCAACAAGCTGGGCGGGAGCGGCGGAAAGGGATGGACGATCCGGACCGCCGCCTATTCGCTGGCCTACCCCTACTTCGAGAGGCTGCTGTGGAAGCAGTTCGGTCCGCGGCTGGAAAACAAGGAATTCGATCTCGTGCACCAGCTCACGCCGCTGTCGCCGACGGCCTCGCCGCGTACCGCGGCACGCTGCAAGAGA
>JBGTBZ010000611.1:0-2522 GCA_041749155.1 Phycisphaerae bacterium | reverse complement strand
GCGACATGGGTCACCACGTGACCGGCACCTCCTCCGCCGCCTCCGCGGTCGCGGCGGCGAGGCAGGAGGAGTTTGACCTGATGATCTGCGACCTTGGCCTGCCGGACGGCAGCGGGCTGGACGTGATGCGGCAGGTGCGCGACCGCTTCGCCGGCCGGGCTGTGGCGCTTACGGGCTACGGCATGGAGAGCGACATCGGCGCCAGCCGCGACGCCGGCTTCGCCGAGCACCTCACCAAGCCCGTGGACCTGGCGATGCTGGAAGCGACTATCGAGCGCCTGGCAAGTTCACGGAAGTAGCCGCGGCGACGATAAGCTTGTCGCATGGCAGAGACCGATGCCGGGAAGGCCGTCCCGCTCTACTACACCTTCGGCAACCACATGCACTGGGTGGACATGCAGTGGCTGTGGGGCTACGACGTGCTCCCCGGCTCGGTGGCGGACATGCTGAAGCTGTGCGAGGCGACCGGGGCGAAAGGTAACGTCAACTTCGACGCAATCGGCTACGAGAAGATGGCGGCGGAGTCGCCAGAGGCTCTGGCAGCGCTGCGCGCGGCCGTGACGCGGGGCGACATCGAGCCGATCGGCTGCAGCTACGGCCAGCCATACGGCCAGTTCCATGGCGGAGAGAGCAACGTCCGCCAGCTCACTTTCGGCGTGCGCGCGACGCGGCGACTGCTGGGCGTTCGGCCGCGGACGTTCTGGGAGGAGGAGTTTTACTTCTTCCCGCAGCTTGCGCAGATGCTGCGGGGCTGCGGCTATACCGGGGCATGCCTGTTCTTCCAATGGACGTGGCACACGCCCGAAGTGCCGAAGGAGCCGGAGTCGCTGATCCTGTGGGAAGGGATCGACGGCAGCCGCCTGCCCGCGCTCCCGCGCAACGAGTTGAACCTGCACCAGTGGCCGGAGGATTTCGACGGGCTGCTCGAGAGCGGCCAGATTCATTCTCGCGACGCGCAGCACGGCCCCCCGGCGATCGTGCAATGGCTGGAGCTGATGCCCAGCCGCGACTGGATGTGCCGCAGCGAGGTCCTCCTGCCCCGCTTGCGCGATCTGATGAGCGACAACCGCTTCGAGATGCGCCCGCGGACGGCGGGGGCGCTGATCGAAGAGCTGTCGCGCACCGCCGAGCGGGAGAAGCGCGTCGTGCCCGTGCGCGCCTACGGCCCGGATGACGTCTGGCACGGCATGACGCTCGGCAAGAACGCCGACGCCCACCCCCGCGCCAGCCGCGATGCCGAGCGGGCGATCCTCGCCGCCGAATCGCTCTCCGCCCTGGCGGGCCTGTTCGGCCGGCCGTACGCGAGTTGGGATGTCTACCCGACGTGGGAGCTGGACGAGGCGTGGCGCAACACCCTCGCCGCCCAGCACCATGACAATCACGAGTGCGAAGGTCTGTGCGGCTTCGTGGGGCATCAGCAGTTCCAGCAGGCGCAGCGGATGGCGGCGGAGGTGAGCGGGCGGGCCGAGTGGCTCCTGTCCCATCGAGCGGGCGACGCACTGCGCACCACCTGTTTGGGATGGGAGCGCCAGCTCCCGACGGACACCGCGCCCGTGACGGTTCCGCCCTTCGGCTATACCGCGATGCCGCGGATCCCCACCAGCGAGGCCGCCCAGCGCGAGAAGGCATCCATCGTCTGCCGCGGCGACAAGCTCACGATGTCCCGGGGGGCGCTGGCGGTCGAGATCGACACGCGCACCGGCACGATCAGCCAGCTCAGGACCCCCGGCGCGCCGGGAGGCATTCTCGATAAAGGCTCGGCCCTTCTGGGCATCTCAGTGGCGTGCGGCGGCAACCCCGCGGTCTTCGAGCCGCCGTACATGCGCTGGTCGGACATCGAGGGCTGGTGCCAACCGGGCGCCGGCGAACTTCCGCGTCCGCGGCCGCTGCTCAGCGACGCGGCGCAAGTCGAGCTCTGGCACGAGCTTGACGAGGGGCAGGTGCACCTGACGATCGCGCTCTGCGAGACCCTCGAGGCGGTCGATGTGGTCATCCGCTTCGATGGATGGACCGACGACGATCGCCCGCTTAAGCCCGATCCGGGGCTGAACGCGGCCCTGCAGGCGTCTTTCGTCATAGGCCAGACGCCCGCGGTCCTGGCCGATTCACCGTTCGCCATCCACGAGGTCCGCGGCAGCGGCCAGTGCCGCAGGAAGTATCCGACGGGGGACTGGATGACTTCCCCGCAGTGGTTCGAGACGGTGCGCAATCCGTTCACGTCTTCGAGCTTCGTCGACACTCACTTCGGCGGCGGCCGCAACCTTCTGATCGCGCACGACGGCTCCCAGCAGTGGTTCCGAGACGAGGACGGCGTGAGCGTGGTGTTGACGGCGTACGACCCGTGGGACGAGGGTCGCTATGGCGGGAAGCCTGTGGTGTCCTTTCGCCTCCTGCCGCACGGCGGGATGCCGCCGGCTGAGGCGGTGCGGAGCGCCGCGGAGTTCTTCGACGAGATCCAGGTAAGCGACGAGGCCGGCGTCAAGGCGGAGCCGGTGGGCGGCGGCACGGCGTATGCCGTCGAG
>JBGTBZ010000610.1:0-1573 GCA_041749155.1 Phycisphaerae bacterium | reverse complement strand
GGGTATCCAAGCGCCTGAACATCCGGCGGCTGTACACGTTCGCGGCGCCGCATTCGGGGGCGCAGCTTGCCGGGATCGCGGGATTCACCGGCACGCCACTGGCGCTGCGGCCCCAGAGCCCGTTTTTTTGGCGGCTGGAGGCACGCGAGCGGGCGTCGGAGTCGGTGAATTACCCGATCGTGAACTTTGCACGCGGGCGTGACCTGACGATCGGGGATGGACTGGCGATCCCGGATCACCTGGCGGGCGAGCTGGTGCACTATTCCTCGCCGTGGTATCAGCCGGCCCACTTCTGGGTCTACCGGGACGGGCGGCTGCTGCGCGACATGCTGGCGCGGCTCGTTACGGAGGAGCAGTGAGTGACTGCACCTATCAGCAACGCCGCTACCGGCACCCATCTCACTCCACGCGGGTGTAGGTGAGGGTGGCGGTCTTCATCATCTCGCCGTCGGGGCCGGGCTCGTACATCTCGTAGATGTACTGATCGTTGCTCACCAGCTTCTGCACGTGGCGGTAGTTCTGGAGCTGCCGCGTCATCGGGTTCATCGCCTGGCCGGTCATGGTGATGGTCTTGCCATCCTCGCTGGCTTCGCCGGTGATCACGAACATGGCGCTACTCATCGAGTCCATCCACACGCTCTGGTACTGCCTGGAGGTGTTGTCGTAACCGGTGTAGCCGATGCCGCTGAACTGCTGGCCCATCATCTTGCCGCCGAACTCCTGCATCAGGAAGCGGTCGCCGAGCACCCACTTGTTGGTGGCGTGTCCACGGCTGGACTGCTGGGCCTCGGGCGGGCCGAAGATGGCGGAGACTTCCCACTTGCCGGCGTAGGGCTTGAGCAGCTCATGGAACTCTCCGGGCCTGGCGGCCTCCTCGAACATCTTCATCATCTCCGCCATGTCCTGTTCCCCGGGCGGAGTCTGCTGCTGGCGCTCGGCCTGGCGTTCCTGGGCGAATCCGGCGGCGTTCCACCAGAGCGGGGCGCTGGCGGTGGCGACGAAGACGAAACAGACCAGTGCACGGCGGAACCATTTGGGCGCGTTATTGGGTCGGTTGTCGGCGGACATCGAAGTTGCTCCTTCCGAGCGGTAGAGGGTGGTCGGCCGGCGCGCGGAAGCTGGAGGCCCTCAGCGGGGAGGCGGGTCGGGCCGCGAGTCGGTCTTGTCGTTCTGGTTTACTTCGCAGGTGAAGCTCCCCCCGAAGCTGACGGCGAACACGCCCGCAAGCACGAGCGCCAGCGCGCAGCGCCTCGAGGCGCTGCGCCAGGCGGCGCGGGCGGATCGGCACTTGGACGCTTCGGGAACCATACCTATCAGACTCCGAACATGCTAGTGGGTTCCCGGCGAAAATCAACATGCCGCAAGTCTCTGTTGCGCAGCAAGTTATGGCAGCTCGATGAACCGGACCAAGGCGCCTGCGGGGCGGATCGCGTCGTCCGTGGGGCGCTCGATCAGGCCGTCGGCCTCGGCCAGCGTGAACACGTCAGCGCTGCCGCGCCAGGAGAGCGGGCGGATGCCGCCATTCTCGCGCTTGGCGGGCTGATAGAACTGCCGCGGACCGTTGGCGGGCAGA
>JBGTBZ010000609.1:0-2519 GCA_041749155.1 Phycisphaerae bacterium | reverse complement strand
GGCTTCGTCCAACTGCCGGAGCAGGTCCGGGCTCTCCTGGAGCGGCCGGACTACCCGCACCTCCGCTACCTGCACTGCAAACGGGAGGTTGGGCCGCTGAGCATTGGGAGCGATCTGAAACAGCCGTTGCCTCAGGTCGTTGGCGCCACCCCCGCGGAACATTGCCGCCGCCTGCGCCGGGGGAAGGGGCGAGGTAAGGGTCATCCGCACCACGAAACCGCGAGCCTGCTCGTTCCTCACCACGTGGCCCGATTCGTCGCTCAGCGCCGTGGTCGTGCCCCGCACCGCCTCGAAGCCGCCGGCACCCTTTGAGAGCACGTCCTCCGCGACCGCGATCGGGTTATTGTCGTTAACGAGGTTGAAAAGCTGGTCCGTGTACACGCTCTCAAGCTTCACCAGCTCTACGTACGCCCGCTGTTCCCGCGGCACCCCGGTGATGGCCTGGATGTCCGCCTCGTCGATCTCTCCCGGGCGCCCCAGCTCGCCCCTGAGGGCCCGCGCCATCTCCTGCGGCGGAGCTGGCAGCACCCGGTCGATCTCCTCCAGGATTTCCGGCCAGTACAAGCGGTCGGAAACCAGCATGTTGACGTTCTGGACCTGCTGAAGCTGCGGCTTGCCATCCTCGGTGACGGCCCGCCACTCCGAGTCAAGCCGCTGGGCCTCGGTGATCCGACGATCCACCTCCGCGGCCCGCGTCTGGGCGCGCTGGAGCGACATGTCGTTGAACATGTACGCCGCGACCCCGACCAGCGCCGCCCCGACCACCAGGCCCGCCGCCGTGGCGAACCACTTGGTCTTGTCCTTCCACAGCTTCTCCTTGCGGATCGCCATCGGAAGCAGCGAGCTGGTCACCTTGCCCTCGTCCACAAGCTGCAGGGCCAGCCCGTACGCCGTAGCCCCCGACAGGATGTTTTCCGAAAGCGCCGCGGCCGCGCCGGGCTCCTCGGGGGGGAGGGCCGAGAACTTCGTTGGCTTCTCCACCGCCATCTGCAGGTTCTTCTGGACGTATCCCGAGAGCCCGTTGAGCTTGAAACCGCCCCCCAGCGCTACCACCTTGCGAAGCTGCACGTCGCGGTGACCGCTGCTGAAGAAGCCCAGGCTCCGCTGGATCTCGCTCACCAGTTCTCCGAAGACCGGCCGCATCGCCTGGTAGATCTGCTTGGCGTACTTGCTGGTCTTGGCATTGCGCTTCATCTCCTCGGCCTTGTCGAAGTCGATCTTGAAGGCCTTGGCCAGCGCCTCGGTGAAGTTGTTGCCGCCGATGTCCAGCGTGCGCATCCAGATGCTCTCGGCGTCGGCGATAACCAGGTCCGTGCTGTCGGACCCCAGGTCCACGATGATCGAGTGCCCCTTGTCCAGCCGCCCGTCGAAGCGCATCGCGTTGAAATCCGCAAGCGGGCTGGTCTGCACCGCGTGCACGTCCAGATCGACCTCCAGGAACGTGCCCACCCGCTCGTTCACCAGCTCCTTGCGGATGGCGAAGATCCCCACCTCGATGTCCGGATCGTCGGGCTTCTGGAAGAGCTGGTAAGACCACTCCACCTCGTCCAGCGGGAAGGGAATCTGCTGCACCGCCTCGAACTTCACGATTTCGGGGATCTTCTTCGGCTCTACCGGCGGGAGCTTCACAAAACGCGCAAAGCTCTGCTGCCCGCTCACCCCGATGCAGATCGGCGTCTTGCGCGTGTCGTGCCGGCCAACGAACTTCGCCAGCGCCGTCTGGATCAGCGACTGCCGGTTGTCCCCCGACTCTGACAGGATCGTGTCATGCTCGATGAAGGCGAAGTCCGCGATGCGGACCCCTTCAGCGGTTCGCTGAAGCTTAACGGCCTTCAAGGCGCGGTTGCCGATATCAATGCCCCAGGCGACGTTTGCCATGTGCTCAACCTCGAGTTGGAAGTCGGTTGATCTGCTGTGCGATCGTTTCGAGCCCGCCGATCCTCCGGATCAATGCAACGTGAGCCTCTCGCTCCGCGAACGCCTGATGACCGGAGGTGGAAAAGTCGTCGACGTGCATCTGACCGGCAGGCGACAGGGACCGAGGGTCGGCGGGTGGGTAGCCGAGGCGGGGCGGTCCCGATTGGCTCATTCGGCCAGCTTGCTCTCCCGCGGCTGCTACGGCTGCGGGTTCGGGCCGAAATCCTGCGTTCCATCGTATCGACGGCCCTTCCCGCCTTCAAGGCTAACCGGTTTCCGGACCCGCACCACGCAATACCCCCTCTTTTCGGCACTTACGGCGCCCGGGCGCCGCCGCCGCTATCCTCGGCGATGATCGCGGTTGTGCAGCGCGTTACAAGTGCCCGGGTCTGCGTCTCCGGCGAGGCCGTCGGGTCGATCGCCCACGGACTGCTCGCGCTGCTGGCCGTACACAGGGGTGATGGCCCCGATCAGGTGCGATGGATGGGCGCAAGGCTCGCCGGCCTCCGCGTCTTTCCGGACTCCCCCGCCGGCAAGGCCTTCGATCTCGACGTCCGGCAGGTAGGGGGCGCCATCCTGCTCGTCAGCAACTTCACCGTCGC
>JBGTBZ010000608.1:0-2487 GCA_041749155.1 Phycisphaerae bacterium | reverse complement strand
GCGGTTTGGCACCTCGATGTCGGCTCGTCACATCCTGGGGCTGAAGGCGGTCCCAAGGGTTTGGCTGTTCGCCAATTAAAGTGGCACGCGAGCTGGGTTCAGACCGGCGTGAGCCAGGTCGGTCCCTATCTGCTGCGGGCGCAGGAACCTTGAAGACGATTCTTCCCTAGTACGAGAGGATTGGGAAGGACCAACCCCTGGTGTACCAGTTGTCGCGCTAGCGGCACGGCTGGATAGCCAAGTTGGGAAAGGATAAACGCTGAAAGCATCTAAGCGTGAAGCCCACGTCGAGATGAGGGTTCCATGGGCCTTGTGCCCGAGAGACCCCTGGTAGACCACCAGGTCGATAGGCCGGAGCTGTAAGCGCAGAAATGCGTTCAGGTCACCGGTACTAACGGTCGATTGCTTGACCGCACCTATCGATTCTCCTCTCAAGGAGATTCAACGGTGTGGCATAGCGCCGAAAAGGCTTGGCACCAACACGGCGGCGCACGCCGCATTGCCTCCCGAACCTCTATTCACGAATCAAACGGCGCGAGCGGCCGGAAACGGCCGCTCGCGTCTTTGCCGGTGGCTATATCGTCGGGGTCACACCCGTTCCCATCCCGAACACGATCGTTAAGCCCGATGAGCCGATGATACTGCTTCCGCGGGAAAGTAGGTCACTGCCGGCATAACACTCAGGAAGCCCCGGCTGCCCAGCGCAGCCGGGGCTTCTCTTTTGCGCCCCGCGGCTCCGGACAACCGCTCCCTTTGGCGTTAACATCGCTCCAATGGAAATGCTCTGGATCATCCTTGGCATCGCCGCCGCGGCCATCCTGCTGCCGGGGATCTGGATCGTGGTGACCTACAACCGCCTGGTCACTCTCCGGGAGCGCTTCAAGAACGCCTGGAGCCAGATCGACGTCCAGCTCAAACGCCGCCACGACCTCATCCCCAATCTCGTGGAGACCGTCAAGGGCTACATGACCCACGAGCGCTCCACACTCGAGGCCGTCATCAATGCCCGCAACCAGGCCGCCGCCGCAACCAGCAAGGCCGCCGCAAACCCGACGGATCCCGCTGCCATTCTCGGCGTGGCGGGGGCCGAGAGCCTGCTGGGCGGGGCGCTGGGGCAGCTCTTCATGCTGCGCGAGGCCTATCCGGAGCTGAAGGCCAATCAGCAGACTTCCCGGTTGATGGAGGAGCTGACCAGCGCCGAGAATCGCATTGCCTTCGCCAGGCAGCACTACAACGACAGCGTCATGGCGTACAACGCCTACCGCCAGAGTTTTCCGCCCATGCTGGTCGCGGGCCCGGCCGGCTTCGGCGAGGCGGCACTCTTTGAAATCAACGATCCGCGCGAGCGCCAGTCGGCGCAGGTTCGGTTTGACCAGGCGCCCGCCCCGGCGGCGGGCACGGCGTAGAGTCACACGCGATGAACTTCTTCCAGGCCCAGGACCAGGCGCGGCGGGGCACGCGCAAGATGGTCATTCTCTTCGTGCTGGCTGTACTGGCCACGGTGGTGGCCATCAACGCCGTGGCACTGGGGGCCAGCTATTGGATCCAGTCCGGCCAGGACGGGGGATATGCCTTCGAGCCCTGGCAGCCGGAGCTCTTTGGCGTCGTCTCCGCCGCCACCGTGGGGCTGATCCTCATCGCCAGCGCCTTCAAGACCTTCCAGATTTCCGGTGATGGCGGAAAGGTCGCCCGGCTCATGGGGGGCCGCCGCGTCGATACGCAGACCACCGACAACGACGCCCGCAAGCTGCTCAATATCGTCGAGGAGATGAGCATCGCCAGCGGCGTGCCCGTGCCCGACGTCTATGTCATCGAGAACGAGGCTGGCATCAACGCCTTCGCCGCCGGCAGCACCATCGACGACGCGGCCATCGGCGTCACGCGCGGCTGCATCGAGAAGCTCAACCGCGACGAGCTGCAGGGCGTCATCGCCCACGAGTTTTCACACATTCTCAACGGCGACATGAAGCTGAACATGCGCCTCATCGGCGTCGTGTTCGGCATCCTCGTCATTGGTCTGCTCGGCTACGGCCTCTTCCGCACCGCGCCTTACCTCATGCAGGGCTCCCGCTCCAGCAGCTCGCGCGACAAGGGCGGCGGCGCCGCCATCGGGCTGCTCATCCTCGCCGTCGGGGCGGCCATCTGGCTCATCGGGTCGATAGGCGTCCTCTTCGGACGCATGATCCAGGCCAGCATCAGCCGCCAGCGTGAGTTCCTGGCCGACGCCTCCGCCGTCCAGTTTACGCGCAATCCCGTAGGCATCCGCGACGCGCTGCGCAAGATAGGCGGAAATCCGCAGCGGGCAGTCGTGCGCAACCGCCACGCCGGGGAGATCAGCCACATGTGGTTCGGCGAGGCGTTCGGCGGCATGTTCGCGACGCACCCGCCGCTGCCGGAGCGCATCAAGGCGATCGACCCGCAGTGGGATGGCGCGATGCTGAAGACCGAGTTCGTCGAGGAACGCGAGCAGGCGCGCCTGCAGGCCCG
>JBGTBZ010000607.1:0-5412 GCA_041749155.1 Phycisphaerae bacterium | reverse complement strand
CGTCCGTGGTCCCGCTGACCGTGTCATCGCCGATGCTGGCCGGCATCGTCTTGATGGCCTCGGCATGGACGTAGTCGATCGTCCAGATCAGCCCCATCGACAGCAGCAGGAAAACGCCAAAAACCACGCTAGTGACCCAGGTCAGCAAATCCCCCGTCTTGGTCCCGAAAGCGGTGTTGCCCCCCGCCCCGCCGAACGCGCTGGAAAGCCCTCCGCCGCGACCCTTCTGAATCAGGATCAGCAGGATCAGGAAGACGCAGACCACGCAGAACAGGAATGCCAGCAGGTAGAAGAGGTAACCCATGGGAGGGGAATCGTAGGACTCGTCTTTTGCGTATGGCTTCCCAGCCGCCGCCTTGCCTCAACTGGCCGCCCCGAGGGCACCGCGGGCGATCTCCAGGAAGCTCTGGGGCTTCAGGCTCGCCCCGCCGACCAGCGCCCCATCCACATCCGGCTGCCCCATCAGGCCGGCGGCGTTTTCAGGCTTCACGCTGCCCCCGTAGATGATGCGTACGGCGTCGGCAAAGCCCGGGTTCCACTCCTCGGCAAGCTCCGAGCGGATGTACGCATGGACCTCCTGGGCCTGCTGGTCCGTGGCGTTCCGGCCCGTCCCGATGGCCCACACCGGCTCGTATGCGACTACCAGCCTCACAGGGTCCTGGATCTTCGGCGAAAGCTCCGCCAGTTGCTGTTCGATCACCGCCAGCGTACGGCCGGCGTCCCGCTCCTCCAGCTTCTCCCCCACGCAATGCACCAGGATCAGCCCCGCGTTGTAGACCGCCGCCGCCTTCTTCGCCAGCAGCTCGGTCGTCTCGCCGATCACGTGCCGCCGCTCCGAATGCCCGACGATGACGAAATCGCAGCCGACATCCCGGAGCATCTCGACGCTGACTTCCCCCGTAAACGCCCCCGCGGGCTCGTAATAGCAGTTCTGAGCCCCCACCAGCACGCCTTCGCCCACCGCCTCCCGAATCAGCGGCAGGTACACCAGCGGCGGGGCGATGCCGACCTCAATCCCCTCCGGCGCCCCCTCCGCCACCGCGCGGGCCAGCTTCAGCCCGCTCGCGCGGTCTGTGTTCATCTTCCAGTTGCCGGCGACGAAGGGGGTGCGCATATCCGGAGCGTAGGACATCAGTAGTCGTTCGGATGATCCTCAAGCCTACGCGGCTCTCGGTGGTCGGCCACGCTATCTCGCAGGTCGGGGCGCTCCGAGAGCAACTGCTCCGCCAGTTCCATCCCTAGGGCGGTGAGCCGGCAACTCGTGAAGTCAGGGAATGCTGGAGGATTGCCTGCGACGTTGCCGGCACCCTCAAGCAGCGGCTCGTCGCTCTCGTGCGGCATCAGGCTGATCATCGCACGATAGATCTCGTTCAAGACCGCCGATCCGTCGTACGGGTTCCAGGCCGCTTCAAGCGCGTGGCCGCTGAACCCCTTCCAGATGAGCGACAGCCGGACGACCCGTCGCGCATTGGCGTACTTCAGAGCAGTCTCTGGCCCCAGCCCATGGACTGCCGCTGCCATCACCACGAGCTTCTGATCCGGTGTCAATGAATCGGGCGTGTGCATAACGCTAGGTATGTGAGGATCAGCTACCAGCGCGCGCGAATATGAAGTCCTGCGTTGTCGGCCCGGCATCCGCGACGGTGATCCGCTCCTGGCGCGTGCCGAAGCGCTCGTGCCACGCCTTGAGCGTGTACTCGCCGGCGGGGACGCGGTCGATGCTGTAGCGACCGGTGGCGTCGGTCACCGCATAGAACGGGTGGGCGAAAACCCCGACATATGCCTCCATCCAAGGGTGCACGTCGCACTTCACGCGCACCGGCTGCGGCTCGGGCTGCTTGAAGCTCACCGTTCGCTTCTGGCCGTACGTCTCCAGCCCGAAATTGGTGCCCGGGTTCTCCTGCGGCGCGTAGTGAACGTTGTGAAACTCCAGGTCGCTATTCATCGCCACCAGAGGCTGACCCACCTGCACGCCCAGCACGTGCGGCACGAACTGGCAGTTCACCTGGTCCAGCAGCGCCGACTCGCGCCCCCGACCGCTCGACGCCGGAGCATCCTCCAGGTAGACCAGCACGTTCGACAGCCCTCCATCCGCCGCCACGACCGCCCATTCCTCCTTGATGTCACCGCAGTGCCTGGCCGCCTCAATACTCTTCATCGCCGGCGCCTGCCCCTCGAAACGCACGACGCCAGCAACCTGCGACTCGCCCCACGTAGGCGGTGGCAGTTCAGCGAGCCCGCTGGACCTGTCTTCCCGGCATCCTTTTGGCGCGCAGCCCGAAACCAGCATCCCCGCGCAGAGCATCACAAGTACTGTTCGCTTCTTCATGAGGTATCTCTCGGGCTATTGCCGGTCCAGCATCATCGCCACCAGCAGCAGCGGAAGGTAGAGAATCGAGGTCAAAAACAGCCGCCGCGCCTCCGCCTGGTTCAGCGTACGCCAACACTGCAACCCGGCGTTCAGGAACCACACCCCCAGCGCCAGCGCCGCCGCTCCATAAAGCCAGCCCGTGATTTCCAGGGCCGCCGGCAGCAGGCTAACCGGCATCAGAAGCACGAGAAACGCCACGCTCTGCCGCCCCGTGCGCGCCACGCCGTTGGGCCGCGTCGGCAGCATCGCAAAACCCCCGCGGGCATAGTCCTCGCGGTAAAGCAGCGCAAGGCCGTAAAAGTGCGGCATCTGCCACACGAACAGGATCGCAAACAGCGCCCAGCCCGCCGCGGTGATCTCGCCGGCGAACGCGGTCACGCCCATCATCGGCGGAATCGCCCCCGGAATCGCCCCGACCAGCGTGTTCAGCGACGTGACGCGCTTAAGTGGCGTGTACACAAGCACGTACAGCAGCAGCGACGCCAAACCCAGGCCCGACGTCAGCGGGTTCACCAGGATCGCCAGCCACGCCGTCCCCAGCACGCCGAGCAGAAGGCCCATCACCAGCGCGAAAGCAGGCGACACATGCCCCGCGGGCAACGGCCGGCGGGCCGTGCGCCGCATCTGGCCGTCATATTCCCGCTCGGAGACCTGGTTGAGCACTCCCGCGCTGGCCGCCGTTAGCGCTGTGCCCAGCAGGGCGTTCAGGAACAGCCATGGCTGCTCGACGATCCCCGCCGCCCCCGCGGCCAGGTAGCAGCCGACCGCCGTCGTGATGATCACCAGGAAATTCAGCCGCGGCTTGGTCAGCTCGTAGACAGCCCCCAGCCGCGTGGCCACGCCCGGAGCCTCCCGCACGACCTCGGCGGCTGCCAGTTGAGGCGGAATGTCGCTGTTTGCGGTCGTCATCGAGGAGGCGTGGCGAACGGATTATGCAGGAGTCATACGGCCGCGGGTACCTGGTGTGCCGCCTGCGCGGCAGTTTGTCGCGGTACAGGCCCGCCGATCTCCCCGGCGGCGGGCCGCAGAACGTAGCTTCGGGCCACCCTCACCGTCAAAAGCCAACTCGCCAGCAGCAGCAGGGCGCCCACGGCCACGTGCGCCGTCGCCACGTCCGCAGGCTTGCCCATCCAGATCGTCGCTACGCCCAGGCAGATCTGCGCCCCCAACAGCCCCGCCAGCAGCAACGTGTGCCTCGCCGGACGCACCACCCGCGGTGTGCCTCGGACCCGCCAGAAGACCCAGATCGCCGCCAAGGTCACCAGCAAGGCCCCGATCCGATGGCTCGTGTGCAGCCAGATATCCACCAGCGTTGTCGCGCGCATGTTCAGGTCGAAAACCCGCATGTCATTCGCCCGTGACAACCCGGCCTCGGAGGTGGGCGGCACAAGGTGGCCGTAGCTCAGTGGAAAGTCGGGCACGGCAAGCCCTGTGCCGTAGTGCGTGCCGTAGTGGCGCATCAGCGCTCCCAGGACGAGCTGTCCGAAGATCAGCACGGTCAGCGCGCCCGACGCAACAAGCAAACGACGCGACGCGAGCGACACTCGTCCATCCATCGAAAGCCGCACGATTCCATCCTGCGTTCCGGACCGAACCCATCCCGCGCCCGTCACCAGCACCAGCAACCCCGCAAGGCACAGCGTGAGCTGCGCGAACACCCCGTGCACGATCGCCAGCTCCAGGTTCACCTCCGTCACGCGTAGACCCCCGAGCACGCCCTGGATGATGATCGCACCGAGCAGGGCCACCGCCAGCCATCGCACCCACCGCCGCGGCTCGCGCCATCGCGCCAGCCAGGCAAGCAGGGCGATGGCTCCAAGCCCACCGAACAGGCTGGCGAGATGCCCCATTGCCCGGTGTGCCCCGCCCAGGTCCATTCGCATCAGTACGAAGTTCGCCACCGCCAGCCCCGCCAGCAACACCGCCGCACGGCCGGACCAGGCCCGGGTCCGTTGGCAGCGGGCAAGGCCGAAGGCGTTCAGCACCGTCGCGATCGCCAGCAGGCCCACCAGCGAGCCCAGGAGCCGGTGCGTGTGCTCTAGGAAGATCCCGCCGGCCGACTCGCCCAGCCAGATGTCCCACCGCACCGCGAACATGTTGTAGCCGTACGTGTTCGGCCAATCCGGCACCGCCAAGCCCGCCCCGTGGCTGGTCGTCAGCCCGCCGAACCAGATCAGTGGAAACATCGCCACCAGCGTCAGGATCGCCCAAACGTAAACCGCCTGGCTTCGCGGAGATTCCACGCCCGCCGTGGGCGGCGGATCGGCCAGGACGGCCCGGTGGGTGGCGGGGGCGCGCAGGTGCACGGCAAGCCGATCTTACGTCTCCGCCGCTCGCCCGCTGAACGCCTCTCGCGACAAACAACCGCAGCAGTCTCCTCGTCCTTCCACGTCCGAGAACAACATCCGGCAACCTTCTGCATGCTCCAGGCCAGTCCGGGTCGATGTTGCATGCATGCCGCTACCCCTGCGCCCGCTTGCCGCCCTTGCCCTCCTCGCCTGTCTCCTTCTGCCCGCCTGCAGGACCACCGACAAGGCCGATGCGGACACGCAGGGCCAGGACCCGTTCACGGGTGAGCCAAAAGTCACCGCCGACGTTCATTACGCAACGGCACAGGTCTTCGAGTCCAAGCTCGAAACGCCCGGACCCGGCGGAACCCTGCCTTCCCAGGCCGAGGCCACTCAGCTCCGCACCGCGGCCCTCAGCCAGTATGCCGCCGCGCTCAGGCTGCAGCCGAATCACACGCCCAGCCTGCACCGGTCCGCCGTCCTGCTCACCGACATGGAGCGATACGACCCCGCCATCGCCATGTGGGAGCGCTATGTCACCGCCACAGGTCGCACCGCGAGCAGCCTCGTGAACCTGGGCATCGCCAACGAACGGGCCGGCCGCACCGCAGCGGCGGAGAAGGCGTACCGGGAGGCAACGCAGGTGGATCCGACGCACAAGACTGCCCATGTGAACCTGGGTGTGTTGCTGGCCCGCGAAGGGCAGCTTCAGCCAGCGCAGGCAGCCCTGTCGGCGGTCCTGCCGCCGGCTGC
>JBGTBZ010000606.1:0-9647 GCA_041749155.1 Phycisphaerae bacterium | reverse complement strand
GAGACGTACGGCTTCCACGGCGACGGCTCGCCCGTGATCCTCATGGACAGCTTCGAATACGCGCTGGGCGCCGCCGCAATGGGCGGCGGCGAGGATGGTGGCGGCGGCGATGGGGACTCCGACCAGTCCGGCGGCGGGTTCTGGAGCGGCGGCGGCTCGCTGACCGGTCTCTTCGACGGCGAGAAGAAGCCATCCGGCGACGAGGAGCCCGACCTGCTGGCGGGCGAGGAGGACTCTGAGCTGCTCTGAGCCGGGCAGACTTGCCGCGTATGCCAGAGCTCACCCGCTGCGCCTGGGCCCGGTCGGACCTGATGACCCGTTACCACGACGAGGAATGGGGCGTCCCGCAGCATGATGATCGCGTGCTGTTCGAGTTCCTCGTACTTGAAGGGGCGCAGGCCGGGCTGAGCTGGGAGACGATCCTCCGCAAGCGCGAGAACTACCGCCGCGCGTTCGACGGCTTCGACCCGGCGAAAGTCGCCCGCTACGACCCCCGCAAGGTCCAGAAGCTGCTGGCGGATGAAGGGATCGTCCGCAACCGCCTGAAGATCGCCTCCGCCATCGGGAACGCCCAGGCGTTTCTCGCCGTTCAGAAGGAGTTCGGCAGCTTCGATCGATATATCTGGCAGTTCGTGGGCGGGAAGCCGATCGTAAACCGACGCAAGTCGATGAAGGAAGTGCCGGCGAAGACGGCGGAGTCCGATGCCATGAGCAAGGACCTGCTGAAGCGCGGGTTCAAATTCGTGGGTTCGACCATCTGCTACGCCTACATGCAGGCGGTGGGGATGGTGAATGACCACGAGGTGAGGTGCTTCAGGTGCGCCCAAATCCGAAAGAAGTAGCCATAGATGCACACAGATTCACACAGATGCAAGAGAGCAGGTTCTCGTGCATCTGTGTGAATCTGTGTGTATCCGTGGCCAATTAAGCCGGCTACACCCCCGCGGCCTTGCGCAACGCCTCGGCCTTGTCCGTCTTCTCCCAACTGAACCCACCCTCCGCGTCCGGCTCGCGGCCGAAGTGACCGTGGGCGGCGGTGCGCTGGTAGATGGGCTTGATCAGGCCCAGGGCCGCGATCAGCCCCCGCGGCGTCAGCTTGAAGTGCTCGCGGATCAGACCCTGGATCTTCTCACCCGCCACCTTCTCCGTCCCGTTGCAGTTGACATGCACGCTCACCGGCTCCGCCACGCCGATCGCGTAGGCAAGCTGCACCTCGCACTCATCGGCCAGCCCCGCCGCCACGATGTTCTTGGCGACGTAGCGGGCCATGTAAGCGGCCGAGCGGTCCACCTTGCTGGGATCCTTGCCGGAAAACGCCCCCCCGCCGTGCCGGCCGCGGCCGCCGTAGGTGTCCACGATGATCTTGCGGCCGGTCAGGCCGGTGTCGCCGTGCGGCCCGCCGACCACGAACTTGCCCGTTGGGTTGATGTGATACTTGATATCATCCGACATGTAGTTGCCCGGAATGACCGGCTTGATCACCTTCTCGCGGATCTCCCGCTTGGCGACGTCGGTGATCGTCTTGCCGCTGGAATCCAGGATGCTGGTGTCGTGCTGCGTGGAGACGACGATGGTGTGCACGCGCACCGGCTTGTCGTCGCCGTCGTACTCCACTGTCACCTGGCTCTTGCTGTCGGGCCGCAGCCACTTGATCTCGCCGCTCTCCCGCACATGAGCCAGGCGCTCCACGATCCGGTGAGCCAAGTGAATGGGCAGCGGCATGAGCGTGTCGGTCTCGCGGCAGGCGAAGCCGAACATCAGCCCCTGGTCGCCGGCGCCCTGCTCGCCGGCAACGTCGCTCGCCTTATCCACGCCCTGTGCGATGTCCGGGCTCTGCGAGTGAATCGCGTTCAGCACGCCGCAGGAGTCGTAGGAGAAGCCCACGTCGTGGTGCGTATAGCCGATCTTCTTCACCGTCTCCCGCGCGATCTCCTGCACATCGACGTACGCGTCGGTGCGCACCTCGCCCGCGACGATCACCTGCCCGGTGGTCACCAGCGTCTCCACCGCCACCCGCGCGTTGGCGGGGTTCTTGTCCTCGCGGAGGATCGCATCCAGAATGGCGTCGCTGATCTGGTCGGACACCTTGTCCGGGTGGCCCATGCTCACGCTCTCGCTGGTGAACAGGTAGTTACCTCGCTTCGTATCGTCACGGGCCATCGACTCTCCGGAAGGGGTGGAAAACAGCAAAGTGGGCGGTTCCAGGGCGGCACCAACAGCGGCGCAGAACGCGTCCTATCAGGTAGCCCCCGAGGGACTCGAACCCTCAATCCTTTCGGAACTCGATTTTGAGTCGAGCGCGTCTGCCAGTTCCGCCAGGGGGCCGCAGGCGGATGCTCCGCCGGGGACCAACAGCCTACGCAGCCGCGGAAACCGGTTCAATTGTTGCCGATTGGCACTAACGGCCTGCCCTCACAGGCCGTCCGGCAGATAGGATCGACACAAGCCCTCTTGCCGCGCCAACGGGAGAACCTCATGATCCGCTTTCTGGCCTTCGCGGCCGCCCTTTGCCTTCTTTCCAATATCCCCGTCTCCGCCATGTTCATGCGAATTGACGAGCCCGTCCCGATAGACCGCCTCGTCGCCAACGTGGAGCGTTACATCCAGGAGCGGCCGGACGACGCCGATGGCCATTACACCCTCGGCCGCATTCACAGCCTGGCCTTCGCTAAGGCAGCCTGGGGAGGCGATGACCTTCAGACCGTGGAAGTCGTGCCCGCGGAGAAGCGCCAGCGGCGCGAGGGCGAGCCGGCGCCGGAACTGCCCGGCTTCGCCGCCTACCAGGGCGTGCAGGTCGGCGAGGGGCAGGTTCGCCCGCCGACCCTCTCCAGCCGTGCCCGCGAGCACCTGGCCGCCTCGCTGCGCCATTACCGCAGGGCGGTCGAGCTGAAGCCCGACCATCCCCTCTACATGCTGGGACACGCCTGGATGCTCGAACAGGCCGCTCTCTACTCGAAGGCGGTCCGGCAACCCGAGCCCGCCGCCGACGAGGAGCTGGGCGATCTGCCCGCCACGCAGCCCTCGTGGTCAGAGCAGGCCCTGGAAGGCTACCGGGCCGCATTCAAGCTTGCCTTCGACCAGGACAAGGCCCGCCAGCATTACCTCGCCACGCCCGACGCCCTCGTCAGCCGCGAGGCGGCGGAGGGGATCATCCGCCTCCTGGAGGGTGACGGCGTCGCCGAAGCCGAACAGCAGGAGGTGAAGCAGATGCAGGTGGCCATCGCCGAGCTGAAGCAGATCCCCATGGCCATCACCCCAATCGTCTTTGCGATGGAGCCGGGACGCCGATGGGGCACCCTGGTTGACGACACCCGGCGCACGCGTTTCGACCTCGCTGGCGACGGCGTGGACCGCGAATGGCCCTGGCTGCGCGGCGACGTGGGCATCCTCGTCTGGGACCCCAAGCGGCAGGGACGCATCCAGAGCGGCCGCCAGCTCTTTGGCTCCGCCACCTGGTGGATGTTCTGGGAGACGGGCTACGAGGCCCTGGCCGCTCTGGATGACGACGGCGACGGCATGCTCCGCGGCAGCGAGTTGGACGGCATCCGCGTCTGGTTCGACCGCAACGGCGACGGCCGCAGCGGCCGGGGTGAGGTGGTGTCGCTGGCGTCGCTGGGAATCGTGGCTCTGGGCACCCAGGCCGAATCTCACAGCGCCGACGACGTCGCCGCCTGGCAGCGGCGCGGGATCGAGCTCGAGAGTGGCCAGACACTGTCCACGTGGGACTGGCGTCCCATGTCTCTGCCGGCGAGGTCTGCCTGCCGTTGCCAGCCGGTCATCGCCGGTGGCGCATAAGCTGCCCTACCGGTACGATGGGCATCAAGAAGACTACCGTCCGCCGACTGGATGCGATTGACCGGCGCATCGCCCGTCTCCTGGACCGCCACGGCCACTGGCTGCACCGGTGGTCGCTGGGACTTCTCTTCCTTTGGCTGGGGCTTCTCAAGGTCTTTGGCCGCCCCACCGCGACTTCGCTTCTGGCCCAAACGATCTGGTTTGGTGAGCCGGAGGCGATGGTGCGGATCCTCGGAGCATGGGAAGTGCTAATCGCGATCTGTCTGTTTGTCCGGCCGATGCTGCGGGTGGCGGTGCCGCTGCTGGCGCTGCGGTTGCCTGGCATCGCGCTTGCCTTTGTGGTTCATCCTGAACGGTGCTGGATCAGCTTCCCCTTCGTTCCGACCCCCGAGGGCCAATACCTTTTGAAGGACTTTGCCATCTTCCTGGCCACGCTGGCCATCGCCGCCCACGTCCGCCGCCCGAGCACCGCCCGCCGGCGGCATTGAGGAGACACGTTTGACCGCCGCGGAGCCATCTGCAAGCACGGTCTTCACCATCGGCCACTCCACGCGGTCACTGGACGAGTTCGTTGAACTGCTGGCGGCGCATGGCGTGCGTGCCGTCGCGGACGTGCGTGCCTTTCCCGGCTCGCGGCGCCATCCGCATTTCAACGCCGAGAACCTCGCCGGCGAGCTTCCGAGGCTCGGAATCGCGTATCTCCCCTTCCCGGGGCTCGGGGGACGGCGCAAGCCTGCGGAGCAGTCGATCAATACCGGGTGGCGCAATGCCTCCTTCCAGGCCTATGCCGACTTCATGCAGATGCTTGGCTTCGGAGCGGCCCTTGAGGAACTGCTGGCAGTGGCGCGGGCCTCGCCGACGGCGATCATGTGCTCCGAGGCGGTCCCGTGGCGCTGCCACAGATCGCTGATCGCCGACGCCTGTTTGATTCGCGGCTGGCGAGTACTGGACATCATGGGCATCGCGAAGGCGAGCGAGCACAAGTTGACGCCGTTTGCAGTGTGGAGGGGACGCGAATCACTTATCCCGCCAGCGAGCCGAAGCTCTTTTGACAAGACTCGCCAGGCGACACGGCTCAGCACTACTTCAGCAACCGCGCCAAGCGTTCGGCGTGATACGTGATGACGAGATCCGCCCCTGCCCGCTTGATCGACGTCAGCGATTCCAGCACGACGCGATCGCCATCGATCCAACCATTCCGTTCCGCCGCGATGTGCATCGCGTACTCGGCGCTGGTTTGGTAGGCCACAATCGGCACCTTCACCCGCTCTCGAACCGCCCGAATGACGTCCAGGTAAGGCCCGGCCGGCTTCACCATCACCAGGTCCGCTCCCTCGGCGACGTCCTGCTCCACCTCCGCCAGGGCCTCCGCCACTCCCCGGGCAGGGTCCATCTGGTAAGCCTTGCGGTCGCCGAAACCCGGGGCGCTGCACGCCGCTTCGCGAAAGGGGCCATAGAAGGCGCTGGCGTATTTCACTGCGTAGCTCAGTATCGCCGTCTGGGCAAAGCCCCCTGCGTCCAGGCCGTGCCGGATGGCGGCGACCATGCCATCCATGCTGCCGGAGGGGGCGATCCAGTCCGCGCCTGCCCGGGCATGATTTACCGCCTGCTGCGCCAGCAGCCCGAGCGTGGCATCGTTATCGACGGCGGACGTTTCCCCGGTACCCGCCAGCGGCCCGCAATGGCCGTGGCTTGTGTACTCGCAGAAGCAGAGATCTGTAACGGCCACCATCGGGTTCCCGCGGCGGCGGGTCTCGCGCAGGAGCCGGCAGACCAGATTTTCCGGGTTCAGGGCCTCGCTGCCGGCGGCGTCCTTCTTCTGGTGATCGACCACGCCGAAGGCCAGGAATGCCCCAAAACCTTGCTCCGCCAGCGAATCCAGCCAGGCCGCGGCATCTTCAACCGGCCGCTGGTACACGCCCGGCATGCTCGGAACCTCCCGAAGGCCCCCTTCGGACACAAAAACGGGCACGATGAAGTCCGCCAAGCTCAGCCGGACACGCTCAAGGAGTCGCCGCACCGATGCGCTGCTTCGCAACCGCCTAGGGCGGCGCGCGGGGAGCGGCAGATCGGTCCTCTCAGCCATGCGGCAGTGTACGCGGCGGGTCCTGCGTCATTTGTGGTCCGGGCACAAGTTCGGTAATTTGCCGGATCGGATGGCGGGAAATGTGCGGTTCATCCTCGGGCGGGCCGGGACAGGCAAGAGCCAGGTGATTCAGGAGCTGATTCTCGGGTTCTTGCGCGAGGAGCCTCTGGGTCCGCCGGTGTACCTGCTGGTCCCCGCCCAGGCGACCTTCGCCCACGAGCGCCACTTCGCCCTGGCGGCGGGCGTGGAGGGGTATGCCCGCCTTCGCGTCGTGAGCTTCGAGAACCTCGGCGAGGATGTAATCGCAGAATGCGGCGGAGATGCCCTGACAAAGGTGACATCGGTGGGCCGGCAGATGCTGCTGGGGCACCTCCTGCGTGTGCACGCCGACCGCTTGGAGTACTTCAAGCCGGTGGCGCGCCAGTTGGGACTGGTGCGTGAGCTCGACCAGACGTTTGGCGAGTTCGAGCGCGCCGGGCAAAGCACCAGTGGGTTGCGCTCCGCCCTCGAAAATCTGCATGCCGAGGCCGAGGCGCCGGAACTGGCCGCCCTGCTGGAGAAGACGCGGGACCTGGCACTGCTGGGCGATGCGTATCGCACTGCGCTCGGCGCGGACAGGCTCGACGCCACACGCCGCCTGGAGCATGTGCTGTCGAACGTTGAGAACTGTCGCAGCCTGCGCGAAGCCCGGCTCTTCGTCGACGGCTTCTTCCGCTTCAGCGCATTCGAGCGCAAGCTGCTGGCAGGGGTCTGCGAGCTTGTGGCGGAGACGCATATCGCCCTGACGCTCGACCCGCGCGAGCTTGATCATACTTTCGACGTCGCCGATCTCTTTCACGAGACGGCAACCACTTGGCGTCAACTCACCGCGGAGATGAACAAGTCGGCAATTCGGCTCGAGAAGGCAATCGAGTTGGAGTCTTCCCGTCGCTTCCGCTCCCCCGCATTGGCATGCATCGAGCGCGACTGGTCTATGCCCCGGCCATCCACTGGGGCGGGTGTCGACGCCCCCGCTGTGCGGCTGGTTGAGGCGCCAGACGTGCGGGCAGAGGCCGATGCCGCCGCGAGGCAGGTGCGCCAATGGGCTGATGAGGGCATCCGCCTGCGCGATATGGCCGTGCTTTGTCGCGACCTGCCAACCATACAGCCCATCCTGGAGGCCTCGTTTCAGGAGCACAACCTGCCATTCTTTACGGATCGCCGCCGGTCGGCAGCCCATCACCCGCTGGTGCGGTGCGTGCGGTCGCTGCTGCGGGTGGCGCAGCATGGCTGGCCCCACGAGGCCGTGATGGATCTGTGCAAGTGCGGCCTGGCTGGCATGAGCCTGGACGACGCGGATGTTCTGGAGAACTACGCCATTGAGCACCGGATCCGCGGCTCAGCGGCCTGGACCTCACAGGCCCCTTGGACCTATGGCTCCGCTGCCGCCCATGATCTCGAGGAAGGGTGTGCGCCGATCGATGAGGACTCCCGCCGGGCGGACCAGGCTCGGCTGCGCCTGGCCCGCGGAATCGTTCCCCTTGCCGATAGCCTCCGTGGCGAGCCGCGACCCGTTCGCGAGCATTTGACGGCCCTCTGGCGCTGCATGGAGAGTTTTGGCGTCGGCCCGCGGCTGGCCGATCGCATCGAGGAGGCAACTGCCGTCGGCCGGATGGAGGAGGCGGCGGAACATGTTCAGGCGTGGGAGGAGTTGACCGGCCTCTGCGACCAGGCGATCGAGTTGCTGGGGTCAGAAGTCGTGGAGGGTGAGGACTTCGTCTCGACCCTTGAATATGGCCTCGACCTGCTGGACCTGGCCATCGCCCCGCCGCGGGCCGATGAGGTCGTGATCGGCGATGTGGACCGCACTCGGCTGATTGCCTGCCGTGCGGCGGTGGTCATGGGGCTGAACGATGGCACATTTCCCGCCTCCAACGTGGGTTCCACGGTCCTGGGAGACGAGGAACGGCGGCTCTTGCGGCGGAACAACGTCGACGTGGAGCCGGATGGCCAGAGCCGCCAGTTTGCCGAGCGTTTCCTGGCCTACCGGGCACTGACCACGCCGTCTGAGCGGTTGACTCTCTCGCGCAGCACGGCCGATGCGGAGGGGCGGCCGACGACAGAGTCGCCCTACTGGCTGCACGTCCGCACTTTGCTTGGGATAGAGCCGGTCCGCCTGAAGCGCGAGTCGGCGGACACGCCGGATGGCATCGGCACGCCGCGGCAGCTCGCGGGTGTTCTGATGCGATGGGCGCGGAGCGGGGCTTCGCCTAACAGCCCAGCGGCCGGTCTTTATCATTTTCTTGCTGCGCACGAGGAACTGGATGATGGCCTGGGCCGCATCCGCCGGCTGGCGTGGCGGGCGCTGGCCTACACAAACCAGGCGAAGCTGAGCGAACAGACTGCTCGCAAACTGTTTGGAGATAAGGGTTTATACACGAGCGTCAGCCGCCTGGAGGCGTTTGCGAGCTGTCCATTCCGACATTACGCCTCGCACATTCTGGGGCTTCGCGAGCGCGACGATGGCGAGAACGTGACGCCGCGAGACCTGGGAACCGTCTATCACAACGTCCTGGAGCGACTGGTTCGGCAGTGCATCGTCAAGAACCTCCAGTTCATCGACAAGGCGTCGATCACGCCCGAACAGATCCGCGACATGACACGGGAAATCGGCGAAGAGCTTCGCGGCCGGGTGATGCTCAGCAGCGCTAGAAACGAGTATCTGCTCAAGCGTATCGAAACGATGCTTCACGGGATCGTCGCGGGCCAGCAGGCCGTCCTGCGACGCGGCCGGTTCCAGCCGTTACGGACGGAGTTGCGGTTCGGGGAGGGCAAGGGGGCCGAGCTTGGGCCGCTGGAACTGGGGACGCCGAAGGGGCGGAGGGTGCGGCTCTACGGGCAGATCGACCGCGTGGACTACGCCCCCGGGAGCGGCTACGCCGCAGTGATCGACTACAAGCACACCGGGCGTCTGCTGAGGCTGGATGAGGTCACGCAGGGACTGTCGCTGCAATTACTGCTCTACCTGCTGGTCCTGCAGCGAAACGGCGCGAGCCTGGCCGATCCCGCGCCACAGCCGGCGGCCGGGCTTTATGTGACGCTGCTGCGGGGCTTGCAGAGCCAGAAGCACCCTGCGGACGCGGCGGAACCGGAGGCGCCGGCATTCGACCTGCGCGTTAAGCCGCGCGGCGTGATCGACGTCGATGCCCTGCCGCACCTGGACGCCGAGTACGTGAATAGCGATACGCCATGGGGCTTCAGCGATGCTTACAGCGTCGCCCTGAACAAGTCCGGGGGCCTTTACCGGAGCGACGGCAACGACCTTGTTCCTGCCGGCGTGTTCGACGCGCTGCTGGCCAAGGTCGAGGAGCAGGTGGTCCGGCTGGCGGATGAACTGATGGACGGGTCGATCGCCGTCCGGCCGTACAAGATGGGCACAGACACCCCCTGCCCGCGCTGCGAGTTCCGGCCGGTCTGCCGGTTCGATTCGGGGCAGGATCCCTATATGCAGTTGACCCCGAAGCGCAAGTGGCACGTTGTCTCGGAGCTGGGCGGTACCGTCGGACCGCCCAACGGAGAGGAGGGGGAATGACACCGACGCCGGAGCAGAAACGCGGTATCGAGCAGTTGGACCGCTCCCTTCTGCTCAGCGCCGCCGCCGGGAGCGGGAAGACAGCGGTGCTGGCGCGACGCTGCGCCCACATCGTCTGCCGCTCGCAGGAGGCGGGGCTTGAGCCGTGCGGGGTGGAGAACCTTCTGGTTGTGACCTTCACGAAGGCCGCGGCCC
>JBGTBZ010000605.1:0-4411 GCA_041749155.1 Phycisphaerae bacterium | reverse complement strand
CGGCGCCGGCGGGCGTGCCCGCATCTGCGGCGGGCGTGCCCGCATCCGCCGGGCCGTCGCCGTCGTACATCTCCTTCAGCGGCATCAGGACATCAACTATGGCCCGCAACACCCGAAGCTGGCTCATCGTCGCATCGATGTTTGCCACCAGCTTCCGGGGATAATGCGCCAGCAGCGGCTTGGTGTCGCGCTCGTAAACCTCCATGCGCCTTCGAATTACGTCTTCCTTGGCATCATCCGCCCGGTTCTCCTTGTACGCCCGGCGTCGGATGCGCTCCACCATTTTCTCGTAATCCGCCTTGAGGTGGATGATCCGGATGACGTCCACGGTGTCCTCGAGAAGCTGGGCCTGCTTCACCGACCGCGGGATGCCGTCCAGGACCAGAATCTCGCTGCTGGGGTGGAACTGGTTGATGAGTTCCATTCCGCGGATGTAGTTTTTCCAGACATTGACGGTGAACTCGTCGGGAACCAGCTCACCCCGGCTCATGAACTGCTGCATGATCTGGCCGGCCTCGCTCTGCAGGTCCAGGCTCCGGAAGATGTCCCCTGTGGCGGAATGGAAGAACCCCGGGATCGACGCCAGGATCTTGCCCTGCGTCCCCTTGCCGCTGCCGGGCGGGCCGAAAAGGAGGATGGCCCGGTAGCGCCGATCTGGCGCCGGGAGGCTGAAGTCGGTCATAGCGGGAGTTTAACACAGGAAAAGCGGCCTGACCGCCGCTGAAAGGGACCGGGACGGCAGGGTGTCGCATTTAAAGCCCGCCAAGGCCCACAGATGCATTACCGGGCATCCGCCGCTACCCCTCCTCCTCGATCGCCTTGGCATCCCGCAGGCGGGCCACCACGTTCATGTCCTCCAGGGTGGTGGTGTCCCCCTTGACCTCCCCGCCGGCGGCAACCTCCTTCAGGAGCCGCCGCATGATCTTGCCGGAGCGGGTCTTGGGAAGGCCATCGGCGAATGTCAGCACTTCCGGCTTCGCAAAACTGCCGATCTCCTTGCCTACCCGATCGATAAGCTGCTTCTTCAACTCCCCACCCGGCTCGTTACCGCCCCGCAGAACCACAAATGCCGCCACGGCGGAGCCCTTGATTTCGTGCGGAATCCCCACAACCGCCGCCTCCGCAACCGCGGGGTGGGCCACCAGGGCGGACTCCACCTCCGCGGTGCCGAGTCGGTGGCCGGAGACGTTCAGGACATCATCGATCCGCCCCATGATCCAGAAATAGCCATCCTCGTCGCGCCTGGCGCCGTCGCCGGTGAAGTAAACACCCGGGATGTCGCTCCAGTACTGCTTCTGATACCGCTCCGGGTCGTTGAGGATGCCCCGCAGCATCCCCGGCCACGGCTTGCGGATCACCAGGAGCCCCCCCGTGTTGGCCGGAACCTCATTGCCCTGGCGATCCACCACCGCGGCATCGACGCCGAAGAACGGCAGGGTGGCGGTGCCGGGTTTGGTGGGCGTCGCGCCGGGAAGGGGCGTGATCATGTGTCCGCCGGTCTCCGTCTGCCACCAGGTATCCACGATCGGGCAGGAAGCGCCTCCGATGACCTCGCGGTACCACATCCAGGCCTCGGGATTGATCGGCTCCCCGACCGTGCCCAGAAGCTCCAGGCTGGTCAGGTCGCAGGCATCCGGCAGATTGCGGCCGGCACGCATGAACGCCCGGATGGCGGTGGGGGCGGTATAGAAGACGGTGACCTTGTGGCGGTCGATGATCTGCCAGAAGCGGCCGAAGTCGGGGAAATTGGGCGCCCCCTCGTACATCATGACCGTCGCTCCCATCGAGAGCGGGCCGTAGACGATGTAGCTGTGCCCCGTGACCCAGCCGATATCGGCGGTGCACCAATAGAGGTCGTCATCCTTCAGGTCAAAGACGTACTTGCTCGTGATATGGCAGTGCAGCAGGTAGCCGGCGGTGGTGTGGATGATCCCCTTGGGCTTGCCAGTGGAGCCGCTCGTGTAGAGCACGAAGAGGAGGTCTTCACTCTCCATCGGCTCGGCGGGGCAGTCAACTGACTGCCCGTCGGCGATCTCGTGCCACCAGACGTCGCGGCCCGCCGTCCAGGGGATCTTGTTGCCGGCGCGGCGGAGGACGATGACCTTCTCCACCTCGTCCGAACCGAGGGACAGTGCCTCATCCACGTTGCGCTTTAGCTCCAGCACCGCCCCCCGGCGGTGCCCACCATCGGCGGTGATGATGAAGCGGCTCTTGGCGTCCGCGACGCGGTCGGCGATGGCCTGGCTGCTGAATCCCCCGAAAATGACGCTGTGGGGCGCCCCGATGCGGGCGCAGGCGAGCATGGCGACGATCGCCTCCGGCACCATCGGCATGTAGATCGTTACCACGTCCCCCTTCTTCACGCCCAGCTTCCTCAGCGCGTTGGCGAACCGGCAGACCGCCTCCAGGAGCTCTGAGTACGTCAGGCGACGCACCTCCCGGGGCTGATTCTCTTCATCGACCGGCTCGCCTTCGAACAGGATGGCCGTCTTGTCACCGCGGCCCCCGGCGACGATGCGGTCCAGGCAGTTGTAGGCGGCATTAGTCCGTCCGCCGCCGAACCACTTCGCGTACGGCTCATGCCATTCCAGGATCCGTTGCGGCGGCGTGAACCAGTGCAGCTCCTGGGCCTGCTCGCGCCAGAAGCCATCCGGATCCGAGATACTGCGGTTCCACAGAGAACGATACTGCTCCATGGAAGCGATCCGCGCCTGCCGCTGGAACATTTCAGGCGGGGGAAAGAGGCGGCGTTCGTGCAGCGTCGACTCGATCGTTCCGGACGGTTCGGACATGCCCGTCAAGATAGCGGCAAGTGCGTTGCCGGGCGAGCGTCAATCGCCGGCGGGCTCATCTGCGGCATCGCCAGCGTGCAGACCCGCGACGTCGATGTAGAACAGGTCCGTCGCCACGCGGAAGCTGGCAGGGTCGAGCGGCGTCTTAAGCGTTTGCCACCGGGTGGTGGGCTCGATCGTCTGCCAGGCGCCGGACTCACCGACCTTTACGGGCATCGCAAATCCATCGACATCGGCCTTCCAGCGGTACCTGAACTCGCCCGCCGCGGCGTCATGCTCCAACTCCAACACGGGGATGCTCGCGTGCTTCAGATACTGTTCGAAAACCGGGCCCAGCTCCCGCCCGGTCTCGCGGTTGAAGAAGGCGATCACATCCTCAGTCAGGATGTTGCGGTACTTGTGCTCGTCGTAGAAGTCCCGGATAAGCTTGAACCACTTCTCATCGTCATCGACGACGCTGCGAAGCGTGTGCAGGAAGAGGGCCCCCTTGAAATACTGATCCTGCGGCGGATAGCCGTTGATGCCCCGCGCCGTCATGATCGGCCGTCGGTTGGCCACCTTCGACTTCAGGGCGTTGGTGTACTTGAGGGCATCCTCCCGGCCCCAGTGGTATTCCACGTACAGGCATTCCATGTAGGTGCACCACCCCTCCTGGATCCACATGTCCGCCCGATCGGCGGCGCTGACGCTGTTGCCGAACCACTCGTGGCCGGTCTCGTGGACGATGATGAAGTCGAAGCGCGTGCTGATACCCACGCCCGTCCAGTCGCGCTCGTAGTAGCCGTTGGCGTATCGGTTGCCGTAGGTGACGGCGCTCTGGTGCTCCATGCCGGCGTACGGAACTTCGATCAGCTTGAAGCCATCTTGCGGGAACGGGTATGGGCCGAAATAGTGCTCGAAGGCCTCCAGCGTGCCGTGCACCTGCTGAAACTGTTCCCTGGCCTTTTCAAGGTTCTCCGGCAGTACGTAGTAATCCAGCGTCAGCTCGCCGTGCTTGCCGGAGAAATGCTCGTAGGTGCCGATGTTCAGAGAGGCGCAGTAATTGTTGATCGGGTACGTCACCTCCCAGTCCCAGCGGGTGTACCCGTCGCCAACGTCCTCGCTCGCCAGCAACCGGCCGTTCGACACGTTCATCAGCCCATCCGGCACCGCCACGCTGATGCGCATCGACTCCACCTCGTCGCGCCACTGGTCCTTGTTCGGCCACCACGTGCTGGCCCCGGGCATCTCGCACGAGGTCGTCACCCAGTGCCGACCTTCCGGGTCGCGCTCGAACGAAATCCCGCCGCCCCCGCGGCCACGCTCGGCGGGCGTGCCGGAGTAGAAGAATTCGATCTCGTGCTCTGTTCCCGCCTCCAGCGGCTGAGGAAAGTCGATGAAGACCGAGCCCTCGTCGCGCTGGTAGGCCAGCTCCGCCTCGCCCATCACGATCCGGTCCACCGCCAGGGGCTCCGCAAGGTCGAGCTGGATACGCGAATCCTCCGCCAGCATCCGGAAGCGGATCACGTTGCGACCGCCGATGTGCTTGCGCTCCGGGTCCACCCGGATGTCCAGGTGGTACGACAGCAGGTCGTTGCTTGCGCGGTGTCGTCCGTACTCCCCGCGCAGCACGTCGCCGC
>JBGTBZ010000604.1:0-2257 GCA_041749155.1 Phycisphaerae bacterium | reverse complement strand
GGCCGCGCAGGACCGAGCCCCCCTGGCGCCGAACCGATCCCCCCGAGTCCGGCCTCGGACCGCGCTGATGGGGGCGGGCGAGTGGGCGTGGGAAAGCGGGCGGACTTCGTCTCGAGTGCCCGCTGCCTGAAGCCTTCCGGCTAGGCGGTTTCCGTCCCACGCTCACCGACGGAACCATTGCCGCGATTGATAGGTCCCATGCGCTGCAGTCGGCGAATAAGCAGCACGACAGCGATGATCAGCAGCCCGGCGAGCGCAAGCCCGCCGGAGATCATCCACCAGAGCGGGATGAACGCTCCGTCCATTGAGTCAATCGAGTAGGCGATCTCGATCCGCGCTTCCTTGAGCTGCGCCGCGGGCTCGAGCACTGTCAGCCTCACTTCGTGTGCGTCGGGATGGAGCAGTCGAAATTCAAACCCTGTGACGCTGGCGTCATCGTGATCCGTCCACCAGTCATTCTCCAATGACCACTGCCATGTCACAGTCCCGTCGCTGGTTCGCACCATCTCGACCGAGCCGGCGAAGTCTCCGAGCGTCTGCTCCGATGCGCGCATCTCGCCCGCGACCCGCAGCATGACCCGTAGGTCTCGTCGCAGGAACGGTCCGGGGAGCGGAACCGTCGTGACGCCCGGCTGCGACAAGTCCACCTCGACTGTCGGGAACTCCGCCTCGCGCACACGCTGGAGCTGCCGCGACTCTGTTATGGCGCAATTCAGGGGACCAAGCGAAAAGATGATCAGGAAAACCGCAAGGATGTAGAGAAGCGTTGGCCAGAGCGGCGCTGCCCTATGCATGCCGACTATGATATCAGTCAGGAGTCGGACGACTGTTCGAGCCTTCGTGCGCCCTACGGGCGCTTGCGCGAAGGGCCCCTCTGCCGGGGGCTGAGGCCCCCGGCTACCTATCGCACGCCCTGACGGGCGGCGGGACCAACGGTAGCATTGGCACTGGAGGCACGCGATGAGCTTCGTCATGACCATTCGACGCGATCACCCGATCGTGGTCGAGGAGTTGCGCCAGTTGGTGAAGGACGACCGTTCGCTCTCCATTCTTCCGGACGAGGAGCAGGAGATCGGCGCTCTTTTGTGGAACGGTGAGGATCCAGAGCTGCCCCTGGCGTTTCAGGATGGCACGCTCTGGAGTACGCCGCGGAACGACGCCGCCATTGCCAAGATGCAGGACATCAGCCGCCGTCTGGGCGCCAGGCTCATCGGCGAAGACGGCGGCGACTTCACGGACGACGACCTCGCCGCACGCAAGCCGGCAGGATGTGGGACGACCTCAATCCTGCTAGTCGTGCTGCTGCTGGTCGGCACTGCGATAGTCAACGGCTGCAGGAGCTAGCTGATCTCCAGCACCGGCTTGGCCGCATCCACGTTCCGCTTGCTCACCTCCCCCGCCACTCGGCCGACCAGCGCCTCCAGCGCCTCCGCCAGCTTCCCTCCCCCCTCGAAGTTCGCGTGGGGCTTGCCGGCGTCGCTGTTGATGCGCAGGGCGGTGACCATCGGGATCTCCGCCAGCAGGGGAAGCTCGAGCCTTTGGGCCATCTTCCCCGCCCCGCCGCGGCCGAAGATGTCGTGCTCCTTGCCCTGCTCGTCGATGAAGTAGCTCATGTTCTCGACAATCCCCAGCACCGGGCAGCCGAGCTGCTGGAACATGCGCACCGCCCGCGTGGCGTCGTCGATGGCCACCTGCTGCGGCGTCGCGACAATCACCGCGCCGGTCAGCGGGAGCAATTGGCAAAGCGTCAGCGGGACATCGCCGGTGCCGGGGGGAAGATCCACGATCAGATAGTCGAGATCCGGCCATTCGGTGTTGTCCAGCAGAAGCTGCTTAAAGGCGCCGTGCGCCATCGGGCCACGCCAGATCAGCGGCTTGTCCGGTTCAACGAGCGAGCCAATGGTGATCGCATGAATGCCGTGAACGCGGTGAGGCAGAATCTTCGATCCGCGCACCTGCGGTGCGACGCCTTTAATGCCGAGCATGGTCGGCATGCTGGGCCCGTAGATGTCGCCATCCATCAAGCCGACTTCTGCACCACATCGCTGCAGTCCAACCGCCAGATTCACCGCTATCGTGGCCTTCCCAACTCCGCCCTTACCCGCGCCACCCGCGATAATATTCTTCACCTGCGGCAGCACGTCCTTGCGCGGACCCTCCCGGCCGCGCGTATTGGCCGACCACTCAATGCTCACCCGTTCAGCCCCGGCGTTGCGCAGGGCAGCTTCCACGTCCTTTTGGATGACATCTTTCAGTG
>JBGTBZ010000603.1:0-6489 GCA_041749155.1 Phycisphaerae bacterium | reverse complement strand
CGTGCCCGAGATGCTCGTCAGCACCACCGCTATGTGCGGAATCACCGCTAGCACGAAGACGACAATGAACGGCAGCGCCGCCAGCAGCGCCCGCCAGCCCGTCAGCTTCCGCGTCGTGGCGGCGACGCCGGCCTTGGTCGTCGCGGCGTCGAAGCCCCGGCCGAGCAGGACTTTGCCCACGAGATACAGCAACACGCTCGCCGCGAGCATGACGACAACCAGCGCATAGGGCACGGGATTGCCCTGGGCCTCGACCAGCCGCCTGAAAATCTGCACCGGCGTGATCTCGTTGTACTGGAAAATCAGCGGCGTCCCCAGCTCGGTGAAGCTCCAGATGAGCACCAGGGTCGAGCCTGCGAACAGCCCCGGCCGGATCAACGGCAGGGTAATCCGGCGAAAAACCTGCCCGCGGCTCGCCCCCAGGTTGCGCGCCGCCTGCTCCATCGCCGGGTCGATGTTCGCCAGCGCCGCCTGGAGGTTCAAAAGCATGATCGGATACAGGTGCAGCGCCTCGATCACGATGATCGAGGGCACCTTCGCAACGTTCAGCCAGTCCACCCCCAGCGGCAGGTCCAAGCCCAGATACGTCAGCAGCGTCGTCAGCGGCCCAAACGTCCCCAGCACCCGCTGCAACCCCACCGCCCCGACGAACGGCGGGAGCACCAGCGGCACCAGCAGCAGCCCGCCCAGCAGCGCCCGCCCGCGGAACTCGAACTTCACCGACAGGATCGCCAGCGGCAGGGCGATCACCAGCGAAAGCAGCGTCGTGGCCACTGCGATGCCGACGGCGTTAAAAAGCCCCCGCGTCAGCGTGGCATCCGCGAAGATCAGCCGGATGTACTCGAGCGTCAGCCCCCCGGTCGCCGGGTTCCGGAAGCCCACCCAGACCACGTTCACGATCGGCCAGATCAGGAAAACCGCAAAAAAAAGGTACAGCAGCCCCGCGGTAACCAGGTGGCTCGATTTCGCCCGCCCAGAGCCCAGCCGCCGGGCCGGGCGATAGCCCAGGCCGGTCCGACGGGGCGGAATCAGGGGTTGCGTGTCGGCGATGGTCATTCGCGGCGACAGTTGTTGCGGGAACAGCCCCCCGCGTCAAATGTGCGTTAAGAATCGCCCCCACCCGCCTCGGCCCCGGCCGCCGTGACCCCGGCCGCGGACGCAGGTTCGATCACCTCCCCCGCCGCGAGTTCGCGGCCACACTCGGGCAGCGGGGGCTGGTGAGCTGGTACAGCAGGTAGCTGCAGTCGGGACAGCGGGGCTCCTCGATCTCGATCGAGAATCGCAGCCGGCAGTTGCGGCACCTTGATTCGCCCTGCGGCAGGCTCTGGCGGGTCAGGCAGCGCGGGCATTCGACGCTGATCTCCGTCCGCGCGGTCTCGATCCGCGGCCTGACCTTCTCCCCGGCCACTTTGTACAGCACCGGCGTCGCGATGATGCCCAGCATCATCAGGATCGAGCCGCTCAGCAGCAGCCTCGCCGCGAGATCGTCATCCCACTCGAGCCAGATCGCCGCCGTCAGCAGCGTCGTCATCGCCAGGATCATCACGAGGGTGGCAATGCGAACCAGGCCCCAGAGATTGGTAAAGCGCGTCAGCGCCTGGTGCCCGTAGATCGGCAGGGCCACCGCCCACAGCAGCAGCGTGATCATCCATCGTTCGTTCTCCAGCAACCGCGACCAGATGCCCAGCAGGAATACCCCCAGCGCCGCGGCACTGATGACCATCCCGGCAACCATCAGCGGCCGGACGGTCCGGCGCTCATACACAAAGGCGCAGGCCATCGCAGTCAGGCTGAAAAGCCCTACCGACAGCATGCTCCCGAAGATCCGCCAGTTCGGCCGTTGCGAGAACAGGAGGCTTGCGACCCCGAACAGCGCCGCCGCCGTCACCGCCGACAGCAGGAGCATCAGCAGCAGGCGTGTCAACCGCATAAGCGCAACCCCTTTATCCTTGCCCGGTTACGGTTCGTCAAACCGAACACCCGGCACCGGGGGCACCCTTGTCCAGGGCGACGCCTCGAATCCCACCACGCGCGGGCGCCCCTCTATCAGCTCGACCCGGACGCGTGCCCGACGAGTTGGGCCGGCGCTTCCGCCATTCGCATCGAGATACTCCACGCGGTCCACGAGGATGAACGGGCCATCCCAGATCTGGTCGTAGCCAACCCCCTGCGACTCGTCAAAATCCAGGGAGATGGTCTCAACTCGCGGCTGTGCGTTCTCAACGTGGACCTGGCTGAGCCACAGGGCCAGCGTCTCGTTCGACACCTCCGGGCCGGCCAGGTCTCGCGCCGCTTCGAAGCGACCCTCCGCGGCAGCACGCGTGAAACGCTCGGCGGTCTCGTATATCCCCGAGTAGCGCGCAAAGCTGTAGGCCCCGACTCCCAGGGCGCCTATCCAGAGCAGCGTGCTGATCGCTCCGATGGCGATCGCCGCCAGGGCGATCGGCTTGCCGATCCGTTGCTTCCGCCGGACCTCCTGAAGGCCGAGAATGCCCAGTATCAGGGCTCCGAGCCCTGAAATCACAGGCAGGCACTGAAGGATCGACAGCAGCAAGCCAAAAACAGCCGGCTTGCTCACGGGCAACATCTCCGGTCCCGCCGGCGGCAGCACCTGCGAGTAGGATTCGAAGATCGTCGGCCGGGCCATGGGCTCTTATCTTACCCGCGTGCGTCAATTAGTCGGGCCATGGTAGAGCACCAGCGAGCAGGGCCGCACGTTTCGCTCGCCCCGCCCTGTGGGCTCGCCCCCCGCGTTCACGCCGCTTACATGTCGGCGGTCCGGCGGATGGTCAGGAGCATATACTTCTTGCAACTCACGAACTCATCAGGATTTACGATCCGAAGATTCGACTCCACGACCTGCCGGACCATTGACAGCACATCCTCCAGAACGTAATGCAGCGCCGGCTGCTTGCTGTTGAGCTTCAGAAGGGCAAACTCCATCAACGGCAGGCCCAGCGTGTTGCCAAACATATGCACGACCCGCAGCGTCGGGAGCACATGAGGCGTGATGTCGCGTTCGTAAGTCACAACCCATCCGTGAGTTGCAAGCTGCTCGGTGAACTCGCCCCAGTTGTGCCCACCCTTGCCGCGCGACTCGCCGGTACGGAAGATGTCACAGGCAATCCATGTCCCGCCCGGCTTCAGAATCTGGTTCATCAGCGGCAGGGCGAGCGGCAGCTTCAGGTACTGCAGCGATTCTGACGTGAAAACGGTGCCGTAGCGCCCGGCATGGGTCTGAGGCTCCGGCAGGTTCTCGAACTTACTCTGGATGACCGGCACACCCGGAAGCGTGCTGGTCACATACGTCGCCTGGTTCCGGTCCGGCGTCAACGCCGTCGGCTCAAAACCGGCCTCGCACAGCAGGCGGGATAGCCCGCCCATCCCACAGCCAACGTCCAGCATCGGCGACTGCCGGTCATCGATCAAGCCCATCAGCAGTTCGGCATACCGGTCTTGCGCCCTCCCCAGATCCGCCAGGCTGATCTCCTCGGCGGGGCGGTCCGGGTCGTCGAAATAGCCGTAGTGCAGGAACCCGCCGGGAAGGATCTGGGCGAAAAGTGCTAGTTGCGGGTCGGCGACGGCCCTGGCGTGCTTCTTTCGTCGCCGCTGGAGATTAACCGCGCGAACCAAGTGCCTTGGATGCAGAATGCGCCGCGCGACGCTCCTGGCCACCGTGCCTGCTTTGAGCTTTTCCAAAGGTGTAGTCCTCCGTAAGTGTGAGGCCGCAGTCCTCGAGGCGTACGAGCCGCTTCTGGCGCCATCGGCTATTGCCCATGGTACCGGAAGCACGCCCTAGCTATCCGTCGATTCCGGCTGGATTCTCCTCCGCCGGCGGTCTTATCACGGGCAACCTGACGTGCGTCGACAGCGGCATGTCATCAATCTGGCTCAGCGCCGGGCCCTGAGCCGACTTCGCCGGGCCCTTCCGCCGCGGGGGGCGGCGGCCGGATTGGCGGTCCTCCTCGAGCTGGCTCTTGCGCCGCAGGATGTGGTGGTAGTGCTGGGCGAAGCGGTGGGCCTCATCCCGGATGTACTGGAGCAGCTTCAGCCCCAGGTGCTGCCGCCGCAGCCGCAGGGGCTCCGCCATCCCAGGTACGTGGATCAGCTCCTCCTGCTTGGAAAGGCCGAGCACCATCGGCGGCTTCACCGGCATCTGGGCGAACACCTGCATCACGCTGTTGAGCTGCCCCAGCCCACCGTCGATCAGGATCACGTCGGGGTAAAGCTCGTTGCCCTCCCCCGCGTCCCGATACCGCCGGCTAACCACCTCCTGCAGCGACAGGAAGTCGTTGTTCCCCTGCTGGTGCCGCACCTTGTAACGCCGGTAGCTGTCCTTGAAAGGCACCCCGTCGATGAAGGTGACCTTGCTGCCGACCATCTCCCCGCCGTGCAGGTGGGCGATGTCGAAGCCCTCGATGATCCGCGGGGCCTCCGCCAGGCCCAGCGCCTTCTGCAGGGCCTCGACGCCCTGCCTCGGATCCACCACAAACGCCTCGGGCTGCCAGTACTGCTCATCCCCCTTGACGGCTCGCTTGCCCAGGGCCTGCAGGGCCTTGATCTCGTCGCGCAACCGCGCCGCCCGCTCGAACTCCAGCGCCGCCGACGCGTCCTTCATGCCCTCCTGGAGCTCGGCGATCATCTTCGACCGGTCGCCGTCCAGGAAGCGGAGCAGGCGGCGGATGTCTTCGCGGTAGGGCTCGCGGCCGACGCGGTCGCCGCAGGGGGCGGTGCACTGGTTGATGGAGTGGAGAATGCACGGCCGGAAGAACCGCCGGCGGTCGTCGTCGGGCCGGATGTCAAGATGACAGGTGCGGAACTTGAAAGCCTTCTGTAGGTGCGTGATCGCCTCGCGAAGGGAGTGCACGCTTGTGAACGGCCCGAAGATCTTCGCTCCACGGAACTCGGCCGGCTCGCGGGTGACGTAAACGCCCGGAAAGTCCTCCCCCATTGAGACCACGAGGTACGGGAACGTTTTGTCGTCCAGCAGGCGGGCGTTGTACTTGGGCTGGATGTCCTTTATCAGCCGGTTCTCGACCAGGAGGGCTTCCACCTCCGTGTCGGCGCCGATCGTCTCGAAGTCCACCGCCTCATCCAGCAGCCCGCTCTTCTTGAACTCCAGCTTGGACGCCACCTGAAAATAGCTGGCAACCCGGTCCCGCAGATTGGCGGACTTGCCAATGTAGATCACCCGGCCGGCGGCGTCTTTCAGCAGGTACACCCCCGGCTCCCTCGGAAGCCGGCGCGCCTTCTCGTTGAGCCGCTGCTGCCGCTGCTCGCGCGACTCGTCTGCCGGAATGGGGTCGCTCAGTGTTGTCGGGACGCCCTTTGGGCGGTCGGGGGAGCCGATGCCGGCAACGCCCCCTCCCCCGCCTCGCGGAGGGGCATCCTGGGCCGGGGTGGATTCATCAGAAGCCATCTGCAATGAGCGTTCGCGGCGATCGATTTATACGTTTGTAAGCCGCGACAGGATCTCCGACTGGATTGACGCCCACCACGACGCCGCGTCGCAGCGGCGTGGCCACTGCCTTGGCGAAAGCCCCCTGGCTCCAAGGGGTGAGGGCAACGGGATTTTTGGCATGGGGTTCGCCAACCGATCAATCCCGCCTGGGGGTGGGTTTGGTATGCCGTGCCCGCGTTGCAGGCGGCGTCGAGCGGTATGGCGCCGCTTTTCGACGCCCCCGCCGTCGCACACATTGACACTCGAAACGTGTTTCGTCTGACAAGTTGGACCCCCGTACGGAAGGAGCTCTTACATGATGCATCTCAACACCAAGCTTTCGCTGAACGCTGCGGCCCTGGCCTGTTCCGGCGCCCTGCTGCTCAGCATCCCCACCTTCGCCCAGCAGGGCCTTGGCGGCCAGGATCGACAGGATCAGGACCGCCAGGGGCAGCGCATCGGCCAGGCACAGCCTGACCGGGCCAGCCTCCCGCAAGGCGTCAAGTGGGAAGAGGAACCCGGCGATCCCAGCGATGTCCACGGCGTGATCGACGATGTCGTCGGCGCCGCCGTTATCGATGGCGGGTTCGATGACGTTGTCGAGCGATTCGTCGACCAAGACCGCAACCGATTCGGCGAATGGATGGACCAGGGCGACAACCGTGAGTTCACCCAGTTCAATGAGTCCGCCAAGCGGTTCCAGGAGGTCTACAAGGCCAAGTTCGGCGAAGAGTTTGATTTCGACGCCGAGAAGGCGCTTGCCGGCATCACCGTCGTCAAGGGTGAGGTGGAGGATCCTCAACTGGTTGCCGCCAACTGGCCGGTTCAGGCCACAATGGGCGGCGCGGCCGATGCCGCGGCCGACCGGGCCCGCGTGGCCGGTGGCGCAATGGGTGATGACCAGGACCGCGATCCCACCAACGCCCAAGGCAATATCGAGGAGGGCCGCGACATCGCGGTCGTCACGATTCCCGCTCCGCAGCCTGCCCACGCGGGCGACCGCCCCGGCGCTATGGGACAGGACCGTGAGCGCCAGGGCCAGGCACAGG
>JBGTBZ010000602.1:0-3042 GCA_041749155.1 Phycisphaerae bacterium | reverse complement strand
CCGGCGGCGGCTGGCCGATAACACCGATGGCCGCCGGCGCCGCCCCGGGGCCGCGGCGTCACCCCGTTGCCGTCCCCCGGCGTCCAGCCATTGGAGGAAAGATGCTCACACCGCAAACGACCGAGCAGGTGCTGCGCGTGGTTGAGCGCATGGACCGCAAGCAGATCATCGAGCAGATGCGCAAGTGCCCCGCTCGGTTTCCGATCGACCTGACGGACCAGTGGCTCCAGACGCAGCCAATCGAAGAGCTTCGGCACGTCCTGGCGGCGATCTGCATCCAGTGCGAGGTGATGCCCGAAGACCCGGCGCGGGCGGCGTAAGCAGGGCCCGCACTATCGCCCACACGATGCGTAGAATGATGGACTCTTTCGGGCAGGCTTATGCAGATAGATCGAGTCACACATGATCCCGCGGTGATGGGTGGAAAACCGTGCATCCGGGGATTGCGGGTCACCGTTGGGACGATTCTTGGCTTGCTGGCGGCGGGCAAGACGCGTGACCGGATTCTCGAGGCGTACCCGTATCTGGAGCCCGAGGATATTGATGCAGCCCTGGCCTACGCCGCCTGGCGCCTGGAAGAGCGCGAAGAGTCGCTGGTGGTCTCATGAGCCTGCGAGTACTCGTCGACATGAATTTGTCGGTTGAGTGGGTCGCTGAGCTCGAGCGACAGGGATTTCAGGTGAAGCACTGGTCGAAGGTTGGCAACCCTGCCGCCGATGATGCCCAGATCATCGAATGGGCGATTGCCGAAGGGTATGTGATCTTCACGCACGATCTCGGCTTCGCTACCGCGCTTTCGCTGACGCATGCCGCAGGGCCCAGCATCATTCAGCTCCGGAGTCGAAGCGTGCTCCCTGAGGATGCGGCTACGCTGGTTATAGCCGCAATTCGCCAGCATGAAACTGCTCTCTTGGCGGGAGCGCTCGTCGTTGTTGACGAAAGCAAGTCCCGCACGCGTGTGCTGCCGCTGACAGGCGGTACATGACGACTCTTCATCGCCGCGGATGAAACCGCTTGTGGATCTCGCGCAGGCGGTCGGCGTCCACGTGCGTGTAAATCTGCGTCGTCGAGACGTCGCTGTGACCCAGCAGCTCCTGGACCACGCGCAAGTCCGCCCCGCCGCCGAGCAGGTGCGTGGCGAAGCAGTGCCGCAGCGTGTGGGGCGAGACTTCCCGCAGCAGGCCACACTTGCGCGCGTTGCGCAGCACGATCTGCCACAGCGCCACCCGCTCCAGGGGCCTGCCTGAACGGCTCAGAAACAGCACATCCCCGGTAGCTGCGGCGCCCCGCGCCGCAGGCGGAACAAGTGTCGGCCTCACCTCTCGCAGATACTCCCCGATCGCCTCGGCAGCGGGCTTTCCCACCGGCACAACCCGCTCCTTGGCCCCCTTGCCGAACACCCGTACCACACCCAGGAAGATGTTGAAATCCCCGATCTTCAGCCCGCAAAGCTCGCTGGCACGCAGCCCCGAGGCGTAAAGCAGCTCCAGCATGGCGGCATCCCGCAGCCCCAGCGGCGTCGAGCGGTCCGGGGCGCTCAGCAGCTTGCCCACCTGGCCCCGGGAAAGCGTCTTGGGCAGGTCGCGGCTGGGCTTGGGGCGTTCCAGCCGCTCCAGGACCACCTGGGCATCCGCCGGCGCGCGGATGCCGCTGATGACCTGGAACTTGAGCAGCGCCCGGATGGCCGCCAGCCGGCGGGCGACGGTCTTGGTCGATTTCCCGCGTCTCGTGCACCCCTGGAGAAACTCCCGGGCCTCGGTGTCGCCGAAATCCAGCAGGTTTCGCCCCCGGCGGGCCAGGAAGCTCTCGGCATCCTGAAGGTCCCGCCGGTAGGCGTCGGCGGTGTTCTGGGCCAGGCCGCGCTCGACCGCCAGGTAGCTCAGGAACGAGCGGATCTCCGGCGAAATCTCTGGAGCGGCGGCCAGGGGCATCTCTTTGAGCTTATCGACGCACGGGCGGGTCGGGCCCGAGATAGAGTGCCGCCATGGGCCGCCCTGCCAAGTTGGCGCTGATCCCGGTGGGGCTGTACGCCACCTGGCTGGGGATGATGCTGCTGCACGAGCTGGGGCACGTGGTGCATGCCCGCCTTGCCGGGGCGGTGGTGACGCACGTGGATATTCCCCTGTTCGGCTTCTCCGAGACGCACATCGGCGAAAACCCACATCCGCTGTTTGTCACCTGGGGCGGCCCGCTCTGGGGGGCTATGCTGCCCCTGGCCGTCTGGCTCGTGATGCACCGTCTGGGCCTCCGCGGCGAGTGGGTCGCTCGCTTCTTCGCGGGGTTCTGCCTGATCGCCAATGCGGTTTACATTGGTGTCGGCTGGCTTCTGGACGCCGGCGACGCCGCGGACATGCGGGACATGGAGATGCCGGTGTGGGTGATGGCGGGCTTCGGCTTGGCGGGAACTTGCGCCGGGCTCTGGCTGTGGCACGGGCTGGGATCCTTCCTCCCAAAGCGTGCTCAAATTGCCTGAAGGCCGCGAACCTCCCCCTCCTCGTCCGCCGAAACTTCCTTGCGGGGCCGGTTCACCTCCCGAAATGCCGCCGCCAGGGCTTTGTCTTCCAGGTCGGCCAGCGGGATGAAGACCCCGGGCGTCTTGCGGGAAGGGAACAGGTGGTACGACACCAGCGACAGCCGCTCCCGCCATGCCGCGGACGTCGGGGTCGACCCCGCAGAGTTCAAGGCTTCCAGCGCCAGGCGGAGCACCTCCTCGCCCCGCCGCTGGGTTGGGGGCTCGCAGAGGCAGGCCAGCGGACGGATTTCGCCCGGCTTGATCGCGTAAAGCTTGGCGGTGTCCTTTCGCCGGCCAGGCATGACTGCGAGGAAGCGGAAGTCTTCCAGCGGCCGCAGATGCCGGTACGGCCCCTCCGCCAGGCTGGCGAGCTGGCTGACATATTGCTTGATGAGCGCCGCGGTCTCGTATTGCTGCGCGGCGGCGGCCTGGCGCATGCGGAGGGAGTGGACCTCTCTGGCCCTTCCCACGTCGGCCAGCACATCCGCGGTGTGGCCGACCAGGCCCCGGTAGGCGGGCAGGCTCACGCT
>JBGTBZ010000601.1:0-4286 GCA_041749155.1 Phycisphaerae bacterium | reverse complement strand
GCCGCTGGTGGCGTGGGGCGTGTCCGCGGGCGGGCAAGGCGTGCTGGTAACGAGCGATCTGGCGGGCTTTCGCCCCGCCGACGAGCGGATCGGGGCGGGGGAGCCGTTTGACCGCTTCGCGGACCCGACGGCGGAGGTTGCCGCGACGCTCCACGGGGCGGGGCTGCACCACCGCGACCTGTACCTATGCCATTTCCTGTTCAACGACGCGCTGGAAGTGCGACTGATCGACGCAGCGCGTGTGCGCAAGCTGCCGCGGCTGCTGCGGCGGCGGTGGATCGTGAAGGACTTGGCGCAGTTTCGCTACAGCGGGCTTCAGGCGGGCGTGCCGGAGGCGGATCTGGACCCGTGGATGGCGTCATGGGCGGAGAAGATGCAGGTGGATGCGGCGCACTGGCGGGGGTCTGTTCTGCGGAAAACGGCCTGGATCGCCCGCCACGACCGTTTTCTGCAGAGGATGCAGCCGGAGCGCTACGCCAGCGTCCCTCCACGGGACAAGCCCTGAGCGGCGGGTTGGCGGTTCGCCGGCGGAGATGATGGTGATAGAGTCAGGCCCCCTGACCTGAAAGGAAGCGACATGGCCAAGCAGTACAAGACCCCGCCGGAGATGGCGATCGACGCCAACAAGGACTACACCGCGACGATCAGCACGAACCGCGGGGACATCAAGGTGCAGCTGTTTGCGGCGGAGGCGCCCAAGACGGTGAACAACTTCGTCTTCCTGGCCCGCGAGGGTTTTTACGACGGGATCGTGTTTCACCGGGTAATCAGCGATTTCATGGTGCAGACCGGGGATCCGGCGGGAACGGGGACCGGCGGGCCGGGGTACAAGTTCGCCGACGAGCAGGGCGGGCTGCGGCTGAAACACGACGGCCCGGGCGTGCTGTCGATGGCCAACGCTGGGCCGAACACCAACGGGAGCCAGTTTTTCATAACGCACGTGGCGACGGACTGGCTGAACGGGAAGCATGCGGTGTTCGGGAAGGTGATCCAGGGGCAGGACGTGGTGGACGCGATCCGCCAGGGTGACAAGATGAACAAGGTGACGATCAGCGAGTCGTGAGCCTGGACAAATAAAGAAGAACGAAGGAAAACTTTCGATGAATCCAACAATATTGACCAGCCTCGCCCTCGCGGCGGCCCTGGTGCTGGGCTGCGACGAGGGGGACTCGGACTATGAATCGACGATGGGGCGGGCCGAGGCGCAGATCCAGGCCCGGGATGGGGGGCAGCAGCACGCGCCGGCGCAGGAAGCTGCGCGCAAGCGGTGGGACCGCCCGCCGGAGATGCAGATCGACCCGGAGAAGGAGTACGTGGCGACGCTGAAGACGAACATGGGGGACATCAAGATCCGCCTGCTGACAAGCGCTGCGCCCCGGACGGTGAACAACTTCGTGTTCCTGGCGCGCAATGACTTCTACGACGGGACGATCTTCCACCGGGTGATCGACAACTTCATGATCCAGGGCGGCGACCCGACGGGCACGGGGACGGGCGACCCGGGGTACAAGTTCGAGGATGAGTTCGAGGGGAACCCGAACAAGCATGAGCCGTTCACGCTGTCGATGGCCAACGCCGGCCCGAACACTAACGGCAGCCAGTTCTTCATCACCGAGGGCCCGACGCCGCATCTCGATGGGCGGCACACGGTGTTCGGGCGCGTGATCGAGGGCAAGGACGTGGTGCAGAAGATCGCATCCGTCCAGACCAGCGGCCCCCCGCGGGACCGCCCGCAGCAGAATGTGGTGATCCAGGACGTGGTAATCGAGGAGAAGGCCCCCGGCGAGGCGCCCGCGACGCAGCCGGCGGAGGGGGAATAGGAGCGATTCCCTGCTGCTGATGTTGAACGTGCCCCTGGCGGCTTTGCCCGCCAGTCCGCCTGGTGCCTCGGCTTGACCCGAAGGGCAAGCCGTGCGATGCCGCCCAGCGGCACGGCTTCGCGGAGGCTCGCCGAGGGTCGATGTCTCGGTCACGACTGACGTCTTAGGCAAAGTCGCCGGGCTCCCCAATGGGGAGCCCGGCGTGCTGTTGTCCTGCGTGATGAAGGGGGGATTCAATTCATCCCGTCGCCGCCGTTGACGCTTTCGGCGCCGGCGGTGCGGGGGTTGTCGCGCTTCTCGATGAGCTCGGGGATGAGCTTCTCGAGCTGTCCGCGGGCCTTGGTGCTGTGCAGGTTGCCTTCGGCGTCGAGGATGAAGATGGCGGGGATGGAGTTGATGCCCCAGGCGGTGCTGAACTCGCCTTCCCAGCCCTTACCCTGGTAGTACTGCGGCCAGGAGACGCTGTTTTCCTCGCAGTATTCGAGCAGGGCCTTCTTGCCGCCCTGCTCCTCGGGGGCGTCGAGGCTGATGCCGATGAACTCCACACCCTGGTCCTTGTACTGGCTGTACAGGTCCTTCATCTTGGGCATCTCGGCGATGCACGGGCCGCACCAGGTGGCCCAGAAGTCGATCACGACGACCTTGCCCTTGAGACTTTCGCTGGTGATCTGCTCGCCGCTGAGGGCGTCGGTGAAGGAGATCTCAAAGGGCTTGTTCAAGCCGTTGGCCTGGCGAAGCTTGCCCTTGGAGTACTTAGTCGCCGGGTTGTCGGGGAACTTGGCCAGCAGGTGCTCGATGCGCTCGACCTGCTGCTCGCCCTCGCTGGCCTCGGCTACCTGCGACATGGCGCGGGCGACCATGGCGTCGCCTGGGTACTGTTCGGCCAGCTCGGTGACGGCGTCCCACGCTGGATCGAGGTTCGAGCGGTCGGTCATCAGCATGGCGGTGATGTTGAGGACCTTGGCGGTCTTGATGACCTCAGGGGAGGCGTTGTCCTTCTCGAGCAGAGCGTTGATGTCCTCCTGGGCCTTCTGCGGCTGACCGAGCTGGTACATCTGGGCCTGGATGGTGGCCTGGGCGATGGCGGGAGCCTCGGTGTGATCCGGGTAGGCCATGATGAACTGGCGTCCGATCTCGACGCGCTGCTGCATCGCCTCGTTCTGCTTCTTCATGTATTCCTGGATGTAGGCTTGGTCCTCCCGCTTGGTGGGGTCGAATTCAGGGAGGGCAACGGCCTTGTACTTTGCCAGCAGCTCCTCGGCGGAGGGCTGGGCGGCGGCATCCTGGTGGCTGATGAGCATGGCGGCGCCGGCATTCGTGGTAGTGGCGCAGCAGTCGGTCTCATCGGCATAGGAGAAAGCGGCCCCGAACGCGACCGCGGCGACGGCGGAGGCAAGGGCGAGGCGGGAGCGGGCGGAGGTCATGGTGAAGGCTCCTTCTGGAGGTCTGGGATGAATAAGAGGCCCGAGAGGACAGACTCCCGGCCGGGCCGGAAGTTTCAGGGTCCGGCAACATGGCAGACGCAGGCCCCGCCGTCAATCTAACTTGAGAGGGTTGCCTCCTCAGGCAAGCAATAGGGACGCGCCCGGCCCGGGCGCGTCCCATTTCTTCACGTTTGCAGTATTTTCAGGCGTGCCGCAGGCTCTCGAGGTAGCGGCCCTTGCTTCCCAGGTTTCGCCGGCGGAGGAAGTCCACCATCTCCCGGACACGCGGGTTCTGGTTGGCGTCGCCGAGCATCTCGGCGATGGTGACGCTCATGGGCTTCTTCTTGGCGTAGAAGAGGCGACGGGCGGCGATTTCCAGGGCGGCAATGTCCTCGTCGCACATCCCGGCGCGGCGGAGCCCGACGACGTTGACGCCGCGGATTTCGTCGCCGCCGTCGACTTTCAGAAAAGGCGGGACGTCGTGGCGGATGCGGCTGTAGGCGCCGATGAAGACGACGTCGCCGACGCTGACGAAGTGATGCAGGGCGCCGGCGCCCATGATGCTGACGCGGCTGCCGACATGGCAGTGGCCGGCGAGCATCACGTTGTTCGCGAAGATGTTGTCGTTGCCCAGGGTCACGTCGTGGCCCAGGTGGCAGTTGACCATCAGCAGATTGCGGTCGCCGACGCGGGTGACGCCGCCGCCGGCCTCGGTGCCTACGTGGATGGTCACGGCCTCGCGCAGCATGTTGCCGTCGCCGATGATGAGGCGGGTTGGCTCGCCGCGGAACTTCTTGTCCTGCGGGGCGGCGCCGATCACGGCGTTGGGGAAGATCTCGTTGTCACTGCCGATCGTGGTGTGCCCGGTGATGGTGACGTTGTTGTGCAGACGGCAGCCCGGGCCGATGGAGACGTGCGGCCCGATCACGCAGAACGCGCCCACCTCAACGTCGGCGGCCAGCTCGGCGCGGGGGTCGATGACCGCCAGCGGATGGATGCGCGGGGAGGCGATTTCGTCGTCGCCCCAGGGCTTCTGGGCCGG
>JBGTBZ010000600.1:0-1512 GCA_041749155.1 Phycisphaerae bacterium | reverse complement strand
GTATCCGCCGCCGGTCGGAGGCCACAGGGGTCGGGATGTTGCGCGCAACTGGATCTGGTAGGATCCACCCTGCACTTCTGAGGGATGCTGCCTTGGCCAAACCGCCCGACGCTGAAAAGACCCGCCGCGCCGCGCCGGCGGAAGCCATGCCCACCCCGGCAGCCGAGTCCTTGCCGGCCCGCGACCGCGAAGCATCATCTACGGAAACGACTTCGCCGGATGAAGCGGAGGCGTTCGAAGCAACGTTCCGGCGCGGGGTTCCGGAGCAGATCGGGCCTTACCGCATCCTGCGGCTCATCGGCCAGGGTGGAATGGGCGCGGTCTACGAGGCGCAACAGCAGCAGCCCAGCCGCCGCGTGGCCCTGAAGGTCATCAGGGCGGGGCTGCTGTCACGCTCGATGCTGCGGCGCTTCACGTTCGAGGTGGAGATGCTGGGCCGTCTTCAGCACCCGGGAATCGCCCGGATCTACGACGCGGGAACGGCCGAGACGGACGCCGGCCTGCAGCCGTACTTCGCAATGGAGTTCGTGGAGGGCCGCCCGCTGGCCCAGCACGCCGCGGAGCTGGAACCGCGGCAGAAGCTGGAGCTGCTGGCCCGGGTCGCGGACGCGGTGCATTACGCCCACCAGAACGGGATCATCCACCGCGACCTGAAGCCGGACAACATCCTTGTGGACGGCCAGGGGCAGCCGAAAGTGCTGGACTTCGGCGTGGCCCGCAGCACCGACGCGGACCTGCAGGCGACGCTCCAGACGCAGACGGGGACGATCGTCGGCACCCTCGCGTACATGAGCCCGGAGCAGGCGGCGGGCGAGGCGCGGTACGTCGATGTGCGCTCGGATGTCTACGCCCTGGGCGTGATCGCCTACCAGGTGCTGACGGGCCGCCTTCCCTACCAGCTGCCACGCGAGTCGCTGGTCAACGCCCTGCGCCTGATCCGCGAGGTCGATCCAGAGCCACTGGGAAGGACGCACCGCCATCTGCGCGGGGATGTGGAGACGATCCTCGCCAAGGCGCTCGAGAAGGAGAAGCAGCGCCGCTACCAGTCCGCCAGCGATCTCGCGGCGGACATCCGCCGGCATCTGAACAATGAGCCGATCACCGCCCGCCCGGCCGACACGCTGTACCAGCTTGCGAAGTTCGTGCGGCGGAACCGAATTCTCGTGGCGGGCGTGGCGGCGACTTTCGTGGTGCTGCTGGCGGGCCTGGCGGCGACCGCCTGGCAATGGGGCCAGGCGGAGACCAATCGCCGGCAAGCGTTGCAAAACCTTCACGACGCGGAGGTACGGCTGGCCGAAAGCCTCGTCCACGAGGGCGATGCCCTGGCCCTGGCAAAGCTTTGGGCGGATGCCAAGGACCGGCACCTTCAGGGCCTGGCAAAGGCGACGGAGTTGGGCGAGTCTGTCCTGCCGGCGCAGTTTGGCTACTGGGAAGACCGCTTCCACTCCCCGGAACCCCTGGCCGTGTGGCGTGGGCTGCCTGATGCCCGGGCGCTGGCCTTCTCCGCCCGCT
>JBGTBZ010000599.1:0-10008 GCA_041749155.1 Phycisphaerae bacterium | reverse complement strand
GATGAGGACGCGATTCTCGACGCGCCGCCGCCGCCGCGGGAGACTTACCAGAGCCAGGGCGTGCCCGAGTCGCCTGCCTGGAACGAGCCTGAGGATCCACACGACCCGAACATGGAGGAACAGATGCCCACCCACATGCCTCACGCCTCCGCCGGGGACCACACCTATCCTGCCGCCCGCGGCGAAGGCGCCACCAACGACCGCATCGCCGCGGCGACGGCGCAGATCCTGGACGACATCCGCCGCCAGCGGGAGACGCCGCGGGAGGACTTCAACTTCCTGCGACTACTGGCGGGCGTGGTGCAGGTGCTGGCGCTGGCGGCGCTTGTCTGGGCGATTGTGCTGAACTTCGACGTCGGCCGGCTGCTGGCGGCGGTGTTTCTGCAGCTATTGACGCTGACGCTGGTGAGCGCATCGTCGCGCTGAGCGGGCGTCAATCGGGGACCTTCTCTACCGTCACCGCCAGCATGTGCATCGGCGCGCCGATCAGGCTGTGGGCGAGCAGGAACTGCGTGTCGCCCGGCCATCGGAGGGGAAGCCGCGGGCCACGTACTCGAGGGCAGCGTCACCGAGGCGCTGCGCACAGCAAAGAGCACGATGAAGGCGAATCCGACCAAGGGCACAGGCACTGGCCAGTACCCCGGCGCCCGTGATGTATGGGCCGGCGATGGCGGCGATGGTGGCCAGGCGGCCAAGACGCAGAAGAGCCGCCCCGCGCGGGGCGGGGCGGCTCCTGAACTTCATGCAACGCATCTGTTCAGCGCGACCGCGCTTACTTAGTACTTCACGTTACAGCCATAGGGGCGGGACTCAGGCGTGCTGACACTCTCGCCGGCCAGCAGCTCATCCAGCGCCTTGGAGACGTAGTTGACGGCGGAGTCGCCCTTGCGGCCGTTCGGATCGTCGTCGATCGCGCCGGCGTACACGAGGCGGCCTTCCTTGTCGATGATGTACATGTGCGGCGTCGTCTGGGCGCCGTACATGCGGCCGACCTTGCCATCGGCGTCATTGAGCACCGGACGCTTGACGCTCCACTTCTCCATCGCCTTCTTGTCAGCCTCGACCGTGTGGCCGCGCGTCGTGTTGATCGCCAGCCAAACCACGTCCTTGTCCTTGTACTTGTCGTAGACCTTGTTCATCCCGCCGTCCTGGTACCAGCGCACCACGACGGGGCATTCGGGGTTGAACCACTCGAGCACGACGATCTTGCCGGCGTGATCCGCCAGCGTCACGTCCTTGCCTTCGGTGTCCTTCAGCGTGAAGTTCGGCGCGGCGTCGCCGATCTTCGCCTTGGTCACCGCCTGATTGGCTTGCTGTCCGGCGATCAGCATCGCCATGACGGCCACAGCCACCATTGGAATCAATGTCTTAAATACCTTCATTGCTTACTCCCTGCTGTTCGGTTGCCTGGTCCAATGCCTCCCGGCAACGCGCCGGCGGCTGGTCGAATCCTCATCGGGCCCGGCGGAACGCCCGCCGGAGCACGGTTTCCACCCCCGCACGCTCGTTGCCCCCGCTCAATCCACCGCCGCGCCGGCTGCACCCTCCTGTGGGCCGGTCGGCACCATCACGGACACCCCCCGACGCCCCTGGTTCGTGTCGTAGCCGAATACCACCTCAAACTGCGCGTCGCGCACCTCGTGACCCGCCATGCGCCTGATCTGGATGGTGGCCGTCGCCCGTCCGCCGTCCGTCGTCACGTCGATGCCGTCCACGACCATCCCATCCGGCGGGTTCGGGAAGGCCTGCACGTTCTTCGCTCCAGGGGGCACCGGCACGCGGAGGACCAAACCCCCATCGGTCCAATCGACCTCAGCCTCCGCGGTGGCTGGAAGGGCCTCGCGGGCTGCTTTAAGGGAGCGGGCGGCCTCGGCAACCTCTTCAGACTCGGCACTGCCGGCGGCGACGGTCAGCTCAACCTTGGCGCTGGCGTGCTCGGTAAGGCAGATCTCCTTGCAGATCATGTAGTCAACCAGCACCCCTAGCTCCACGGTCTGCCCGGGCGTGGTTGAGGCCGGCACGGTCACCTCCGCCGGGAAAACCACCGTGCCTGCGTATCCGTAGCCGACGATGCCCATGTCTTCCCATCGGACGGGGACGGGGAACTGCGGCTCGGTGGCGGACCACTCGGAGCCGCGCATCATGCGAGCGGCGCCGCCGCCGGGGAGGGTCCAGCGAAAGGTCGGGGACATGCCGGAATCGCCGGGATTCTTCCAGTAAATGTGCCAGCCGGGGGCCATCGTGAACTTGATGCCGACCTGGAGCTTCTGTCCGGGCTGGACGCTTGTCGCGGGAACCAGCAGCTCGACCGTGGCTTTCTGACCCTGGTTCGGGTCCTGCCCTGTGATGCCGCCTAGATCCATGGCGTCCTGGCCGGCCGCAAGCGAAGGGAGCACAAGGCAGGCCAGGGCGGCCAGGAGGGGTGCTTTGATCTGGATGAATCGAACCATGAATGCCAGCTCCCTAAAGAGTTGGATCAACGCTATCCGTCGCCGGTCCCCCGGTACACCCCTAATGCGCCTGGAGAGGCTTTGTTGCCCAATTTGGCGCGGTTTGGCTGCCCGCACAATGCCATGTCGCCAGCAACGGTTCCCGCGGTCAGAAAAACCGTTGCCCGGGCCCCGGCCCGGCTCAGGAACAAGAATTGGCCTTTGTTTGGCTGATTTCTATACTTCGGCAACCATTCACCCCTGCGAATGTCTTCCGGCGGGGATGGAGGGTGGTGCGGCACTGCCGCCGAACGTAGTAACGCCATGAGCCGTTTCTCTCCCAGGACGAGCCCCGCCGCACCGGCGGAGGTCATCGCGCTTCAGCCGGGGCTGGCCACCAGCCTCGCCGCTGCCTTGGTCCCGTCGGCGCTGTCGGCCAGCGTGCTGGTGCTGAACAAGCACTACCAGGCGATCCGCGTGGTGAACGTCCGCCGGGCCTTCGCGCTGCTCTGCAAGGAGCTTGCGGAGGTGATCCACATCGAGACGCGTTCGGACGGAACCGCCGCCCGGTGGCAGAACCTCAACTTCGATAGCTGGCAGGAGCTTTCGGAGCTGCACGCCCAGTTCGAGCCCGACGGATTCGACTGGATCCACACCGTGCGCTTCCCCATCGCGGTGCCGCGGATCATCCGGCTGCTGGGCTACGACCGGCTGCCGCGGCAGGACGTGAAGTTCAATCGGCGGAACATTTTCGCGCGTGACTCCAACCGCTGCCAGTACTGCGGCAAGCGCTACGGCACCAGCGAGCTGTCGCTGGATCACGTGCAGCCGCGCAGCCAGGGGGGGCCCACGACCTGGGACAACATCGTCACCTGCTGCATCGGCTGCAACGTGAAGAAGGGCGGGCGCACACCCGACCAGGCCCACATGCCCCTGATCCGCAAGCCGATCAAGCCGCGGCGGAGCCCGACGGTGAACCTGCGTCTGGGCGATGCCCGGTACGCGTCGTGGAAGCAGTTCCTGGACGAGGCGTACTGGACGGTCGAGCTGAAGTGAGGGCCCCAGGCGGCCGGTGGCCACCACCGGCCGCGTCCTTTTGCGCCGACCTGCGCCGCGGAACCACGCCTAAGTGCTGGCAGATGCTCTGTTTATGACGTCTATGCGACCTGCATTAACCGCGTCGGACCGCGGGCTCGACGCCGCCCGCGGCTTCGCATGATTTTGCCGTAAACGCGGGACGCTTCCTCGCCATAATGTTGGGGAGCACGCACGAACCCGCCGAACGGGACCCGACCACACCACCCCACCGCCAGCGTGTCATGGCACAAATGAGCGTATCGCCGCTCGGCATCCCCCCACCCAGTCCCAGAGGAATCGCTTTGACTCTCCGCCACATCCGTACCGTTCTGGTCGCCGCCGCTCTGGCGACCGGCGCCGCTCCCGCGTTGGCCCAGGAAGGGGCCAGCGGGCCGACGACCCAACCGACAACGCAGCCCTCGACGCGACCCGCCCGGTCGATCGAAGCGGTCATGATGGACATCCAGGGCATGCAGCAGGACCTGGCCGCGGTCATGAACGATCCACGGGTGCTGAGCGATCCGGAGATGCGCGACGAGGCGTCCGACGAGGCTGTGCCACTGCTGCGGCGGCTGGTCGGGCTTATGAACGAGGCGGTGGCGTCCGCCCCGCCGCAGCTTCAGACGCAGCTGAAGTCTGGCGTTTATCAGGTGCAGGCGCTGCTGGTGGGGTTCGGCGACGATGACACGCGCAAGGCGCTGGAGGCCGAGGAGGGGGTGGACGCCAAGGCCGCGATGACGCTGGGCGAGTTCATTGCCGGGGACGGCACCCCCGAGAAGCTGGAGGCGGTGAAGCAGCTCGATGCACTGGCCACCGAGAACCCGGAAAACCCCGGCGTCGCCCAGGCGGCGATTGGAATGGTCTCTCTGAGCCAGGGCAACGCTGAAGTGACGAATGCCGCGAAGGTCATCATCCGCGAGAAGCTCAGGGGCCAGATGGCCGAGCAGCTCAAGATGATGCTCCAGCAGATGGAGATGATGGAGCGGGCCACGACCCAACCCGGACAGCAGGGCTAAGGGGCGCCCGACGCCCTGGTCTGAAGCGAAAAGGTGCCCGCGCCGGTAAGCTCCGCGCGGGCATTCTCCTTGTAACGGCGGCGCCTAGGCCGCGGGATCCAGGACGATCTTGATGCAGCCGTCGACCTTTCTGCGGAAGATCTCGTAGCCGTGAACGGCTTCGCTGAGGGGCAGTCGGTGGGTGACGACGAAGCTGGGATCGATGTCCCCCTTGCGCATGTGTTCCATGAGGCGAGGAACGTACTTGTGCACGTGTGTCTGGCCCGTCTTGATCGTCAGCGCCTTGTTCATCATCGCCCCGAGGGGAATCTTGTCCGCCACGCCGCCGTAGACGCCGGGAATGGAGAGGGTTCCCCCTTTGCGGCAACACTCGATCGCCTGCCTCAGGGCGGCGGGACGGTCGGTCTCCATGAACAGGTTGGTCTTGATCTTGTCGTAGGCGTGCTCGATGGCGCGGTAGCCGTGGGCCTCCATGCCGACGGCGTCGATGCAGACGTCGGGGCCGATGCCGCTGGTCAGGTCCAGCAGCCGGTCGTAGACGTACTCGTCGTTCATGTCGATGGTGATCGCGCCGGCGTCGGCGGCCATCTGCAGGCGCTCGGGGACCGACTTGCCATCGTCGATGGCCACCACGCGCCCCGCGCCCAGCAACATGGCGCTGCGGATGGTGAACTGGCCGACCGGGCCGCAGCCCCAGACCGCAACCGTGTCATCCGGCTGAATGTTGGCCTGCTCCGCGGCCATGTAGCCGGTGGGGAAGATGTCGGCCAGCATCACAAGCTGGTGATCCGTGAACTCATCGCTCATCTTCTGCAGGTTCACGTCGGCAAAGGGCACGCGCAGGTACTGCGCCTGCGCCCCGGCGAACCCGCCGGTCAGGGCCGAATAGCCGAAGATGCCCGCGGTGGGGAACCCGAATAGCTTCTCGGCGAGGGCGGCGTTGGGGTTGGTGTTGTCGCAGCAGCTGTACATCTCGCGGCGGCAGAAGAAGCAGTTGCCGCAGGCGATGGGGAAAGGCACGACGACGCGGTCGCCGACGGCGATGCGGCTGCCGTCGACGTCGGGCCCCAACTCCTCGACGATGCCCATGGGCTCGTGGCCCAGGATGTCGCCGGGCTTCATGAAGGGGATGAATCCGTCGTACAGGTGCAGGTCCGAGCCGCAGATGCACGTGGAGGTGATCCGGATGATGGCGTCGCGGCGGTTGAGGATCTTCGGGTCGGGGACCTCTTCGACGGCGACCTTGTACGGGGCACACCAGACAAGCGCTTTCATGGCAAACATCCCTTTCGTGCTGAGCTCGCGTTGGATTCCAGGGCTACTTCCGGCGACGGCGACCCGTGCAGGCGCCGTGGGGCTGGCCCTCGGTGGTGATGACCTCCCCTGCCTCCATGATCCGCTTGAAGTTCCGCAGGTCGTCGCGGATCAGACGTTCGGGATCCTGGCCGACGAGGGTGGCCATCCAGTGGCCGATGCGCCCCGCCGGGGGGATGTAGCGCATGAACACGTGGACATCGGTTCCGCGGTCGCCCAGGGCCTTCTGGAAGCGGATTTCGCCGGTGGTATCGATGTCCGAGCCGGGCAGCGAGCGCCAGGCGATGACCTGGCCGGGCTCGTCGCGCGTGGTCTTTGCCTCCCATTCCACTGATCCACCGGCAATGCGCGGGGCCTTGGCCCGCCAACGCGAACGGCCATCTTCCAGCACCTGCACCGATTCCAGGTGCGTCATGATGCGCGGCAGGTTCTCGAAGTTACGCCAGAAGTCGTAGAGCTCCTGCTGCGGCTTGTTGATCAGAAAGGCCTCCTCCACATGAATTCCGCGCTTCGCGACGCGCTGCTCGGTGCGTCGGGCCTGCTGCTGGTAATGCTCCTCGGTCCCGTGAGCCGTATCGACCCCCATGGCGCTATAGGCCGGGCAATGTCCTTTCATCCCCCGATAGACCAATGCGCTGCCGGCCGCAGCGGTCAGCAGGCCTAGCCCGCTTCCCCGCGAGAGGCCCAGCAGGGCCAGAGCCGCGCCTGCGGCCACCGAGACGGCTCGCTCGGTCCCGCCGACGTTGATGCCCTCGCCGAGCCACGAATCCTGGGCGTCCGAGTCATCAAGATCCTGGTAGCCGGTGTATCCGCCGGATCGGTCCGTCATCTGTTGGCTCATGGTCATGGGGTTGCTCCCTCCGGCGTGACGTTTTTTCGGGTGGATGCGACACAAGGTCGGTGGCGTTGGCTGCGGGACGCGTGCGTGACGTGCCGCCCCGGACGCAGCAATTCGCATGCGAGAGGAAGCCGCGCGGACGAAGCGGAAAAAGCGCGCACCAAATTTGGGTCAAAAAAACCAGCCGCAAGATGCCATGGCGCAACGTAAATCGGGTCTGGTGCGCAAAAAGCGTCACCCTGGCGCACCGCGGAACCAGGGGTATGTCATCCCTCCAGACCACGCCAGAGATACCAGCAGGCGACGGTTCGCCACGGCCGCCACGGCTCGGCGAGCCGAATAAGCTGCTTGGCGTTTGGCCGGCGCGCGAGGCTGTAGTAGCGGCGGGCGGCCTCTTGAATGCCCAGATCTGCCACTGGCAGCACATCGGGCCGGCAGAGGGTGAACATGAGGTACATCTGGGCGGTCCATGGGCCGATCCCGCGGATCCTAACCAACCTCTCGGTCACGGCCTCGTCGCTCAGGTCCGCCAGTCGCACCGGATCGAGCTTGCGGCTGATGAAGTGGCCGCAGACGTCGATCAGGTAAGCCTTCTTCTGACGGCTAATGCCGCATTGGCGGATGATGGCCTCATCCCAGGACTTGGGACCATGCAGTGCCGCCAGCACACGTCGGGGGGTGAGCTGCCGCTTTGGGAAGCGGTCGCGAAAGCGCCCGAGAAGGGTCATGGCCCCCTTGGTGGAAAGCTGCTGGGAGAAGATGGCGCCGACGAGCGTGAGAAAAGGATCCGTCCGGGGGGAGAGCGTGCAGGGGCCGACCTGGCGGATGAGCTGCGCCATGACCGGATCGGCCTTGCGAAGAAACCGCAGCGCGGGCCGCCAGTCCGGGACTCCATCAAGCTCGTCGAACCACATGGGGCCGGGATGGTAGCCGGGCGGGGCTCCGCTATACTTGCGATCGAAGCCAACGCCGGAAGGAGCCGCCGCTTGCCAACGGACATGCGCGATACCGTTCAGGACGTAGAATCCAACCTGCAGCGCGTACGGGCGCGCATCGCCGGCGCCTGCGCGAAGGTAGGCCGGCGCCCGGAAAGCGTGACGCTCGTCGCGGTCACCAAAAACGCGGCCCCGGAGCAGGTCCGGGCGATGATCGCTCTGGGGGTGTCGGATTTCGGAGAGAACTACGTGCAGGCGCTGGTGCAGCGGGCCGGCCAGTTCGGGGAGTTTCACTCCCGGCGGGTCGCCGGTGGCGACGCGAGCGTGGCCCCGCAGCTTCGCTGGCACAAGATCGGGCACCTGCAGCGCAACAAGGCCCGGCAGGCGTTGCCGCACCTTGCGATGCTCCAGACGCTCGACTCCCTTCGCCTGGCCGAGGAGCTGGAGGAGGTCTGCGGCAAGATGGGCATGCGCCTGCCCTGCCTGCTGCAACTCAACGCCAGCGAAGAGCCGCAGAAGAGCGGTGTGGCGGTCGGCGCGGCCTATCACCTGGCCGAGCAAGTAGTGACGATGCCGAACCTGCGGCTGATGGGGCTGATGTGCATGGCCCGGGAGGGCGCCAGCCATGAGGAGGCGCAGCGGACCTTCGCCCGGTGCGCCGAGGTGTTTGACGAAATTCGCCATGCCCAGATCGGCGGAGAGGACATGCGGCACCTGTCGATGGGCATGACCCAGGACCTGGAAGCGGGGATCATGGAGGGAGCGACGATCGTCCGCGTCGGCAGCGCGCTGTTCGGCAGCGCCGGCGAGGAGCACCCCGGAGCCGGGGAGTAGCACTCACGTTTCGGGCATCATGTTCGACTTATTCGACCTGTTCCGCTGGCTGTTGGGCACGGTGGTGACGATCTATGCCACGGTGGTGCTGATCCAGTGGGCCTGGGGCTGGTGGGTGTGGCTGTCGCGACCGGATGCAGCCTACGAGCGGCATTTTGCGATGCTGAGGCGGTATCTGCTGGTGCACGGGCTGCGGATCCGTCTGACGCGGTTTGGCAGTGACTTGCTGGTGCTCGTGGGGTTATGCATTGTGTTCCTGCTGCTGTTCTGGGCGCACCTGATCGTCTACGACATGCCCCGGCCGGACCGGGCGTCGGCCGCGGACAACTCCAGTCATGTCAGAGACCGTTGAAAATCCGATGCCGCTTCCTCCCGCCCCGCCGGCGGCACGCCCTGTTGCGCTGGAGTCGCCCGCGGAGCCGGGCATGGCCAGGGTCTCGGCGGCCCCGCGCCTGCCGCGCGATGAGCTGAACACGCTGGCGGAGGATTACGGGCTCGACTCGACGCGCTTCGACACCCGCGCCGAGGTTGTGGCGGCCCTGGCCAACCGCAAGAAGCTGATCCTGACGCTGGATCGCAACGCGATGCTGGAGGTGGTGCGCTGGGGCCGGCGGCCGGTTGCGGCGAATGTCACCAAGGAGCAGCTTGCCCTGGAGATCGCGCGGATCCGGCGGATGAAGTTCGACGGGCTGTCGCGCGAGGGCCTGCTGGTGCTGGCGCGGCTGCGCGACATTCAGTGTGCCGACGCCGAGAGCGTGGAGACGCTCATGCGCCGGCTGCGGCGCAAGGAGGGTATTTTCGCCAAGCTCAACCGGGGGCGGCGCTCGTTCATCGGATCGCTGGCGGCCAAGATCGTCGGCGAGGACGACGATGAGCCGTATCGCTATTTGAGCCCGGTGGACGACCCGAATGCCAAGGCCCCCGCCGCCAAGCCGCTTCCGCCGCGCTTGCGCGAGCAGATCGAGGAGCGCGGCCTGTTCGGCGGCCTTGCCGACCGCGTGCGCCGCTCGGCGGACAGCTACGTCAACACGAAGCTGGACGAAATCGAGGCCCGAATCGACCGGAAACTCGACGAGATCGACAAGCGCCTGGCAGAATGGCGCGACAAGGAAATCGCCAACCGCGTGCGGATCCTGAAGATCACCCTGTGGGCGAGCGTGATCGTGTCGATCATCAGCCTGGCGTATGCCTACGTGACGCGGCAGGTGTTGTGAGAGGAAGTCAGGAGCCAGACGTTAGGAGCTGGGAGTTGCTCACTCCGGAATCGGCTTTCCGTGCGGGTCGACCGCCGCCGGCGCTTCGGCGGCGAGCTTCTCGCGGAGTTGTTCGTCGGTGACGTGTTCCAGCGTTTCGGCGGGGGCGTGAGTGTGGTCGGGGCGGAGGCCGGCGCGGTCGGCCATGTAGCTTTCCCACAGGCGGTGAGACCGCACAAGCTTGCCGGCATCGCCGCGTCCCGCTTCGGTGAGCTGCAGAAAGCCATCCTCCCATCGGGCATGGCCGCGCCCCGTTAGTCGACGGCGCGCCAGCCAGCCGCTCAGGCCACGCGTCGTCGCCGGCGCAACCGC
>JBGTBZ010000598.1:0-3460 GCA_041749155.1 Phycisphaerae bacterium | reverse complement strand
TGCTCCTGGGTGACGCTGCGGAACCTGCATTTCAAGGGCCAGAGCGCCAACGGCGTGAACGCCGACGACGGCGGGCGGCGCGACGGCTCCGCGCGGGGGCTCGTGCTGGAAGGTCTGCGGGTGTCGGACGTGAACGCGGACGGCAACCATGACGGGATCAAGCTGTCGGGCCTGACCGACTTCCGCGTCACCGGCTGCACGATCGAAGGCTGGGGCGGCAGCGGGATCGACCTGGTCGGCTGCCACGACGGCGTGATCGAGAGGACGACGCTGCGGGGTAAAGATGAGATCGGCAACGGCATCCAGCTCAAGGGCGGCACCGCCAACGTGACGATCCGTGCGTGCGACTTCATCCACGCCGGCCAGCGGGCGGTGAACCTGGGCGGATCAACCGGCCTGGCGTTTTTCCGCCCCGCCGATGCGACGGCGGAGGCGCGCGACCTGGTCGTGGAGGACTGCCGGTTCGTCGGGAGCCTGGCGCCGGTGGCATACGTAGGCAGCGAGAACGTGACCGTGCGGCGGAGCCTGTTTTTGCATCCGAAGCGTTGGATCATCCGAATTCTGCAGGAAACGACGGGCGAGCGTTTCGTGTCGTGCCGCGGTGGGCGGTTCGAGGGAAACGTGATCGTGTTCCGGCGTGCGGACCTGGCAAACCACCATGTGAATATCGGTCCGGGCACGAATCCGGAGAGCTTCGTATTTCTGAAGAATGCCTGGTACTGCGAGGATGCGCCGGATCAAAGCCGGCCGCTGCTTCCGGCCGAAGAGAGAGATGGAACGTACGGGATCGACCCGGGCCTCAAGGTGGATGAGACGGGCCTGCCGGTGAAGTGACGCGTGGAAGCATGCCTTCGAACGCTCCTACGATCCGCCCCTGAAGACGCCTACCCAAGGAGCAACCGGATGCTCGACGCAAAACAAATCGCTACGATGCCGACGCTGGAGCGGTATGCCAACAAGGACTGGCACCGCGGCCTGAACCAGCCGGTACCGACCATGAGCCCGATGGCCTCTCCCGGCCCCGGCGGATACAACCGCTACCGCGAGATGACCCTCGAGGAGATGCTCCTCGAGAACCGCGTGGTGTTCATGATCGGGGAGATCAACCACGCCTCGGCCAGCCGCGTCATCATGCAGATGCTCTACCTGCAGAGCGTCAAGCGCGACCAGGACATCAACCTGTACATCAACAGCCCCGGCGGCGTCGTGGACGACACGCTGGCGATGTACGACATCATGAAGTTCCTGACCTGCGACGTGGCGACCTATTGCATCGGCCGCGCCGAGAGCGGCGGGGCGATCATCCTTGCCGCGGGCAAGAAGGGAAAGCGGTACATCCTGCCCAACGCGAAGGTGATGATCCACCAGCCCTACGGCGGGGTGTACGGTCAGACGGCGGACATCGAGATCCAGGCCGAGGAGATCTTGAAGACCAAGGAGACGCTGAACCGGATCCTGTCGCAGGCGACGGGCCAGTCGATCGAACGGATCACGGAGGACGCCGAGCGTGACAAGTTCTTCAGCGCCCGCGAGGCGAAGGACTACGGCCTGGTGGACGAAGTGCTGGGCGAGGAAGACGGGCCCGCCGAAGCCGATAAGGCAGCCGACGCGACGAAGAAGTAGCACAGGCCCCGCCTGTGCCTAAGCCAGGCACGTACGTCTTCCTGTGCTTCCCGAAACGGAGCAGCAAACCAGCGGCTGGAGACACAGGCGAGGCGCCTGTGCTACGGAGAATCAAATGGACAACACCCTAGTCCCCATGGTGATCGAGAAGACGGGCCGCGGCGAGCGGGCGTACGACATCTTCTCGCGGCTGCTGAAGGACCGCATCGTGATGCTGGGAGGGCCCGTCACCGATGACTCCTCGCAGCTCATCATCGCCCAGTTGCTCTTCCACTCCACCGAAGATCCTGAGGCGGACATTAACTTTTACATCAACAGCCCCGGCGGCAGCGTGTCGGCGGGCATGGGCATCATCGACACGATGGCCTTCCTGCGCTGCGACGTGGCCACGACGTGCATCGGCATGGCGGCGAGCATGGGCGCGTGCCTTCTGGCGGCGGGCGCCAAGGGGAAGCGATACGTGCTTCCCAACGCCCAGGTGATGCTCCACCAGCCGCTGCTCGGTGGAGTGCTCCAGGGTCAGGCCACGGACCTGGGCATCGAGGCCAAGCACATGATCCGCCTGCGCGACCGGCTGTACCACATGATGGCGCAGTTCACCGGCAAGGACTACGAGACGATCCACCGCGATTTCGACCGCAACAAGTGGCTCTTCGCCGAGGAATCGGTGGATTACGGGGTGGCGGACAAGGTACTTAAGAGCGCGCCGATCAGCGTGACGCAGCACCGGCCGGATGGGAAGCCGGAATAGTCGCGGCGGATGGCCGGCATGACGGATCGCGAAGGCATCCGCTACACTTCCCCCATGAGAGTGGTGATTGCCCTTGCCGGCGTCGGGCTGCTCGGAGCGTTGCTGTCGCCTGGCTGCCGCACGCCAAGTGCCGCGAATATCGAGCTTCGAAAGCAGAACCAGCAGCTTGAGGACCAGGTGCGGCAATTGCGGGCGGAGAACGATCAGCTCACGAGCGACATTCGCCGGCTGGAGAGCGACGTCGAGACGCTGCCGACGCTTCCGCAGGAGCGGCTGGCGCAGCTCTGGACGGTCGCGGGCCTGCGGTTCGGCCGCCTGACGGGCATCGACCGCCGCAGCGAAGGGCATCCGCTGAAGGTTTATCTGAAGCCCGTGGACGACGAGGGGGCCACGATCAAGGCGGCGGGGAAGATCATCGTCGAGGCATTCGACCTGAACGCTGCCCAGACGCGGATCGGTAGCTGGGAGATCCCCCTGGCAGAGGCGCGGCGGATGTGGAACAGCGGGGGGATGCTGAACGAGTACATCCTGACGCTGCCGTGGGAGGGCGAGCCGCCGGCGGAAGGTCGCAAGCTGCTGGTGAAAGTGACTTTCGAAGACGCGCTGACGCAGCGAACTTTCGAGGCGCGCACGGATGTGCAGTGAGCTGTCGTAGCTCAGGCAAGCGCGGCGTGGAACGCCTGGCGCATCACATCCAGCGGAGGCTCCTGCGCGGTCCAGATGCGCAGCTGCGCCGCGGCCTGAGAGAGGAACATGGCCTCGCCGCCGACGGTTAAGGCGCCCGCGGCGGCGGCGGCGCGGAGCAGGGGCGTCTGCGACGGGTTGTAGTTCACATCCAGCACAATGTTGTCCGGCCCGATGTCGGGGGACAAGGAGCCTGATGGATTCGATCCTCCGGCGCTTCCTGTCCCGCCGCCGAGGCTAGTGGCGTTGATAAAGACGCGCTGGTTGGCACGTGGCAGGTCGGACAAGGGGGCGGCGGTGACGCTGCCATCCCGCCCGAACTCCACCGCCAGGGCGTCGGCGCGGGCGCGGGTGCGGTTGTAGAGCGCCACCAACTCGAACCCATCGAGCTCAAACCAGGCG
>JBGTBZ010000597.1:0-2168 GCA_041749155.1 Phycisphaerae bacterium | reverse complement strand
GCCGAAATCGGCGGCACCCTCGCGGGCGTCGCAATCAGCGAAGGCAGCCTCAACACCGCCGAGGCGGAGCCGCAGGTGAGCTTCATGACCGACGGGATCGCGCCGTCCGAGGGGATGACGGTCGATGGACCGCTGACATGGACGGCGACGCTCCAGAACGGCCAACTGTTCGGCGAAGTGACGGGCCCCGACGGCCGCACCGGCCGTTGGACAGCGAGCAAGAACTAGCAGACGCGCAGACATGGATCCCCCGGAGATCGCGAGGCTTCGCCAGGATCTGAGCGTGTCGGCGATGTTGCATGGCCGGCCCATGCGATTCGCGACGACCTGGGGGCTCTTCAGCCCGCGCGGAATCGACGGCGGCACCGAGCTGCTGCTGGAGCATTTTTCAGCCCTGCCGGACGATCACAGCTTTGATCTGGGATGCGGGTACGGTCCGATCGGGCTCACGTTGGCGGCTGACTCGCCGCGGGGGCACGTCACCCTGGTTGATCGCGACTTTCTGGCAGTCGAGTATGCCCAGAAGAACGCGCAGTTGAACGGTCTGTCTAACGTTGCGTGCCGGCCCGGCCACGGCTTCGTCGGCACGGCGGCGGAGGCGAGGTTCGACAACGTCGTCTCCAACCTGCCGGCAAAGACAGGCGGGGAGATGCTGACGGTCTTGCTGTACGACGCCTGGCGGCACCTGAGGCCAGGGGGCAGGGTATGCGTTGTTACGGTGACGGGCCTGCGGCGCTTCATAGCAAGGCATATGAAGGCCCGGTTTGGCAACTACGACAAGCTGAAGCAGAACCCGCGCTACACGGTGGCCCTCGCTGTGCGGGAATGAAAGTTTCATCCTCCAGATTCGGCGCGACAGCGGATGGGGTTTGAGTCGGTGCTCATCTCGCACGCGCTCAGCAGGGCTCAGTTTGGTGCGGCTGAGAAGCTCCCGTCCGTTGCCCTAGTACCAGGTGGGCACGAACATGGCCATGAGCTCGCCGCGGCTGCTGACACTGAAGTGGGTGTAGAGAACCTGCACGTGCTCTCGGGCGGTGTCTTGCTTGATCCCAAGGGCGGTGGCGATCTCCTTGGTCGAGTCCCCGCGCAGCAGCAAGGCCAGGACCTCGCGTTGCCTGGGAGTGAGCTGCTCAGCCAGTTGCTCGGCCCGCCGACGGCGCTCGCCGAACGTGCGGTCGCCGTCGCCGGGCGGGCTACCTTGCGGCCAGGTACGGCCTGCCCGGGGTCCGTCACGATCGCGATCATTCTGCGACGATGGGGTGGACATGGAAGTACCCGGCGCGCCGGATACTAACGGAAACCGGCAACAGGATCACGTCATGAGGAGAACGATCCTAGGTTTTATGGCGGGTGCGGAAGCATCCCGAGGCCTTAGACTTTGCACATGCGCCAATACGACGTAATCGTGATCGGATCGGGGCCCGCAGGGCAGAAAGCGGCTATTCAGGCCGCGAAGCTGGGCAAGAAGGCGGCGATCGTTGAGCGGAACAACTGGCTGGGGGGCGTCGCCCTCAACACCGGCACCATCCCGTCCAAGGCGCTTCGCGAAGCAATCCTCCTTACCGGCGTCTCGCGACATGGGCTCATCAGCGACGGCTCGAGTGTACGGCAGAGGGTGACGATCGGGGAGCTGATCAGCGTCAGCCAGCGTGTCATGATGCATGAGCGAGAGCTGGTGGTAGACCAACTTCAGCGCAACGGTATCGACGTCATCGAAGGTCATGCCCGCTTTGTCACGCCCCATGAGGTGCTGGTGAGCGTCAATGACCCGGAGACCGGGCGGTCAATCCGCTCAGAGCGCATAGGGGCTTCGTTTTTCCTGATCGGCATCGGGACCACCCCCGCCAAGCCTTCCAGTGTTCCGTTCGAGGAGGGGCGGGTCTTCACCAGCGACGGGCTGCTGCGACTGAACCGGCTTCCCAAGAGCATAATCGTGGTCGGCGGCGGCGTGATCGGGACGGAATACGCCTGCATGCTGGCGGCGCTGGGCGTAAAGGTGACTCTGATCGAGGCTCGCCCGCAGGTGCTGGGCTTTCTGGACGAGGAGATCACCGAGGCCTTCCAGTATCACATGCGGCAGGCGGGCATCACGCTCCGGCTTGGCGAGAAGGTAAAAGAGATCCGCATCATCTCCCCCGACGATCCGGACTACCCCCAGCGCGCCATCC
>JBGTBZ010000596.1:0-1527 GCA_041749155.1 Phycisphaerae bacterium | reverse complement strand
GGCCGGACCGGACCGTCTCCCGGAGCATCGCGACAACAACATCGCGGCGCACTTCATGGAAAGCGCCTGCGACCTGGCGCGGGCAGGGCGCCGGTGGTCGGCGGTGCAGGTGGGGCTGGTGTGCGCCCGGCTGCATCCGCTGCGATTTCATTACCAGAAGGCGCTGGTGTACGCCCTCGCCCCGCAGTGGCTGGTGAGGCGGCTGAGGCCCAGCGAGACCTGAAATGCAGGATAGCGCCCTGGACCATTTTTCGAAGGAGTACTACGGCCAGACCTTCCTGGATCCGCTGGGACTGGCTGCGGTGCTTGGCCTGGGGTTGATGATGCTGCTGGTTCCGCGGCGTCACGCGGTGCTGCCGATGATCATCATGGCGTGCTTCGTGGCGCCATCGCAGCGGATCAGCGTCTTTTCGCTGAACTTCGATCTGCTGCGGGTGATGGTGCTGTTCGGAGCGGCCCGAGTAATCCTGCTTAGCGAGTGGCGGGGCTTCGCCTGGAGAAGCCTCGACACGCTCCTCATCGCCTGGGCGGCGGCGGGAACGGTGGTGTTCACCCTTCTGCACGGCACGGCGGCAGCACTCAAGTTCAAGCTGGGGACGAGCTACGACGCCATCGGAATGTATTTCCTGTTCCGCTGCCTGGTTCGCGATTGGGATGACCTCGGGACGCTGATCCGCGGCATCGCCCTGCTCAGTCTGCCCGTTGCCGCTGTGTTCGCGGTGGAGTGGTCAACGGGGCGAAACCTGTTTTCGGTTTTCGGCGGGGTGCGGGAACTTACGCTGGAGCGGGAGGGGCGCTTGCGCTGCCAGGGGGCCTTCCCGCACGCGATCCTCGCCGGATGCTTCTGGGCGGTGCTGCTGCCGCTAATCGCCGCCCAGTGGTGGGAGACGGGGACGAAAGCCCGTCCGGTGCTTGTCGTATGCGCTACGCTGGCGACGCTTCTCATCATTGTTTCCACCGCTTCGGCGACGCCCGTCATGGCGACTGCGGCGGCGGCGGTGGGCAGCGGGGCGTTCGTTCTCAGGTGGCGCATGCGGGCGGTCCGTTGGGGCCTGCTTGCCGCGGCGGTGGCGCTACATCTCGTGATGATCGCCCCGGTCTGGCACCTCATCGCCCGCATCTCGGTGGTCGGCGGATCGACGGGTTGGCACCGGTATCACCTGCTGGATCAGGCGATCAAGCGGGTCGGCGAATGGTGGCTGGTTGGCACGCGGAGCACGGCTCACTGGGGTTGGGGCCTGCAGGACGTGACCAACCAGTATGTGCTTGAGGGCGTCAGGGGCGGGCTCCTGACGGTCGGCCTCTTCGTGGTCATCATGGCGCTGAGTTTCCGGCAGGTGGGGAGCTTGTGGCGCTCGGCGGAGGGCGACCGGCCGCGGCAGGTGCTGGCCTGGGCACTCGGGGTCTCGCTCTTCGTGCACGCCTGCAGCTTCGTCGCGGTTTCCTATTTCGGGCAGATCACAATGCTCTGGTACCTGTCCCTTGCCCTCATTGCCAGCCTTGGAGCGTTGCCGCAGCCGGCGGCGC
>JBGTBZ010000595.1:0-3341 GCA_041749155.1 Phycisphaerae bacterium | reverse complement strand
GGTTCATCCTCGCCCTCTCTGTAACCTCAAACCCACGCCCCTTGCGCCTCCGCCGCGCCAGCAGCGGCGACGTCACCGGCCACGCGAGGCAGATCGCGGCGAGCAGCCAGAGCGAGGGCGATCGGTCATTTCGAGTCGACGGAGAATCGGTCGGTTCTCGCCCAAAACGTGTATGAATGTCGGCTACCTTCCTGAATGGCCTCTGATGTCGCCCCTCCCGTCATCCCGGATCGTGACCGGCAACCGGCTCAGTAGTTCGCGGTGCTCGCCGAGTTCTGGTGCCCCGATGATGGTCGAGAGGTCTTCCGGATACTGGCCGGTCTGCGACTTGTACTGATGAGCGACCGCCGCCACCGCCCGGAACGCGCGGTTTACCGCGGCTTGATCTTCCTGCTGTTCACAGCCGCAGATCAACAAGATCACCGCACTTGCGACCAGCCCAAGACGCGATATCGACGCAACCCGCCGCAGCATGCGGGGAGTGTAACGCCGCCTGCGGGCAGGCGGAAACCTGGGTGGCGTGGGTTGGTCATGCGCGGGGGATGGTAGGGGACGGCGTGGGTCGCCCAAGCGCGAATCAGGCGGTGAAGGACCCCCATCACCCGCTCATCGGCCCCATCACCGAGTGATTTCGGGCCTCGTTGATCGACTTACCGGTCCCACCCTGGCTTTCAGCCGCGCAGTCAGCGTCTTTTCGTGGGCCTGCGCTGAGAACCCGGATCACGGTCGCTGGGTCACTTCCGGCGGGATGCGCACGTTTCTCAGGATCGTGTTCGGATCGACGTGGTCCGTCGCCAGCGGCTCGATGCGCTCCAGCTTCCATTCGTCCCCACGCTTCACGTAGTCGAAGCGCCACGAGGTCGGCAGCCGCGGCACGAACTCGCTGCGCTGCTCGCTGATGATCCTGACAAAGACCTGGATGCCCCCGGGATCCTGCTGGACCTCCACGCTGTTGATCTCGATGCTGCCGTGCTCCAGCTCCTCGTGGGTCAGACGGGCGGCGCGGACGATGTCCTGGCCCTTCAGGAGCGTCGAGAAGCGCGTCTCATCGTCCACCAGCGTCGCCAGCGTGTCCCAGTCCGAGCCTTCGTACGCCTCGATCATCGCCCGCGTCCGCGACTCGGCACGCTCGGCAGGCGTGGCTATCGCAAGGCCGAGCACCGCCCACAGCGCCACCAGCACGATCAGCCCCACCGCCGCCTTGACCAGGCGGCCATCCCGGCGGGAGAGGGCAAAGAGGGCAAACGCGACGGCGGCAGCGCCGGCGACGGCGAGGAGCCACCATGGCGCGGCAAAGAGCCAGCGGGCGAGGTCGTTCATGACAGCCTCCAATTGGGAAACAGGTTGTAACCGGAAACGAGCCCGGGCGGGGTTTTGATTGGGCTCGTTCAACTGTTCGCCATGTCCGCCAAGGACCGCCAAGGGAGACCCGCGTCGTTGTGACGGGGTTGCGCGGTACCGGACAAGTTGTCACGACGGCGGGGGCGGACAACGTATCTAGCTCCATTGAAACGTCCCTGTGGCCTCTTCGCGGGGCCTCATGCGGTGATAAGTCGAGCCTGTGCCTTGCGGCAAGCTGGCGCACCGGGATTTTCCCTGGGCGATTGGCACGAGGTTTGATTATCCCTCCCCGCTCGTCCGCGGGCTGAACGCAACTCAGGAATCGAAGGGAGTTTACGAATGCCCATCAGCAATGACCGTTTCGCCGCAGAGGGCCTGCATCTCACGTACGACCCGTACGAGCCGACCGAGCATCGGATCGCCGTCTTCCAATTGCAGTGCCGTAGTTGCGGCTTCGAGCCAGAGGACTCCGTGACACCCCCGCGGCAGTGCCCCAAGTGCCGCAGCAACGCCTGGGAGCGGTTTGCCCTGCCAGGCAGCATTCTCCGCAACAGCGAACGCTACTGATCCTGGGGCCGTTTTGTAGGCTTGTCTGGTCCGTGCTGGATCGCCCCCTATCCGGCCCGACACCCAGATTCGCCTCGGCGGCCCCTTTTTGACTCCCCGCCGCCCGTGCCGCCATCCGGCAGGGGCGGCGTTGTTTTGAGCGCTTCATAATAACTTCAGTTGCCAAAGACATGCTGGAGGATCAGGTCGCACACGTCGGTGCTGCGAAGACGCGGGCGATTCATCAGGGCGGGTTGATCTGTCATCAGCACCGGCCCCATGTCCGCGGATGTAGGGATGCCATGGGAGCCCCGGACGAGGGTTGCGTCGAGCGGGATGACGTCCAGGAGCGACCGGAACCCCAGCCTCCTGGCCAGCAGCCTGCCAGCGATCCGCGCCTTCATGGCCGGCTTCGTGGGGTCAAGGAACAGCTCGACGGGGTCGTAGCCGGGCTTGCGATGGATATCGACGGTCCGCGCGAAGTCCGGCGCGCGGCGGTCCTCGAGCCAGAAGTAGTAGGTGAACCACGCATCGTGCTCCGCCAATACGACGAGTTCACCGCTGCGCGGATGATCCAGGCCCGCCGCGGCCTTGCCGGCGGCGTCGAGGATCCGAGCGACGCCCGGCACGCGTTCGAGCAGCCCCTGCACCGCCGGCAGGTCGGCGGAATCCCGGATGTAGACGTGCGCCACCTGGTGGTCCGCGACCGCGAAGGCCCGGGAAGCGCCGGCGTCGAGGCGGTCGGTGCCCATCTCGTCGCGCACCGACAGGAAACCCGCGTCACGGAGGATGCGGTTGATATGCACCGGCCGGCTGACGGGCACGATGCCATACTCGCTGAGGACGATGATCCGCGCCCCGCGCCCGCGGAAGTGATCCAGGAGGCGGCCGACGACCCCGTCCACCGCCCGCAGCTCCGCCGGGATTTCTGCGGCCTGCGGTCCGAAGCGCTGAAGCGCGTAGTCGAGGTGCGGCAGATAGACGAGCGTCAGCGTCGGGTTCGCCCGCTCATCCACGGTCACCGCAGCCTCGGCGATCCACTGCGTGCTGGTGATGTCCGCCGCCGGTCCCCAGAACTTGAAGAGGGGGAACTGGCCGTGGATCGACTGCAGCTCGTGGCGCAGGTCCGGCGGATTGGTCCAGATGTCGGGGATTTTGCGCCCATCGGCCAGGTACATCGGCCGCGGCGTGACGGTGAAGTCCGCCCCGCAGTACATGGCGTGCCACCAGAAGAGGTTGGCGCAGGTGAAGCTGCGGTCGCGGCGGCGGGCCAGGTCCCATACGCGTGGGCGCTCGACCAGTGCGTCCGCCTGCTGCCAGAAGCGGACCTCCTGGGTGTCGCGGAAATACCAGCCGTTGGCGACGATGCCGTGCTCCGCGGGACGCCTGCCCGTGAGGAAGTCGGCCTGTGCCGTGCAGGTGACGGCGGGGAAGGCGGGGTCGATGCCAGCCAG
>JBGTBZ010000594.1:0-6432 GCA_041749155.1 Phycisphaerae bacterium | reverse complement strand
GAGACCAACGCGGGCAGCGCGATCGTGGAGAGCGGCTTCCACCAGCTGGAAGCGATCTGGGGCAGCTACGACGCGGTGGGGCGGTCGCCGCTGCTGTCGGGCGGCTTGCCGGCGACGAACCGGCTGAACTCACAACTCAAGGATTACGTCGTCACGTTCCCGTCCTACGGTGCGTTCGACGGCTGGTTGGACGCCCCTTCACCCGACGGCGATGGCGACGGGTTTCCCGACGCCGTCGAAGTCGCCGCCGGCACGCCGGCCAACGATGCGACGCAATACCCGGGCTGGCTCCTGCTGCAGACGGAGGGCAATCGCGTCGAATCCTCCAACGCGCGCGACGCGTGGATCCCGTTCTACACGCGGCAGGGCGGGCTGGCGCCGTTCATCGCGCTGGTGGGGGTGCGGGCGAGGAACGTGGAGACGTTTCTGCAAGGGCACTTTCAGAATCTCGACAATGCGCCATTGCCGGTGAACGTCGAGTTGCTTGCATCGAGTGATTCTTATAACGACTACTACGCCGACAATCTCTCGCTGAGCAGTAGAGGTCTGCCGGAAAAGTTGGAACCTGACGTCGTCCGCCTAAACGACCCCTTCGGCGACGCTTTGATGGCGCAGCGAATTGTCGATGCGTCAGTAGATGGTGCTGTGCTCGTACTAGTAAATGACACGGGGCAGATCAGGATCCTTACACTGGGCACCTTGGTTAAGATCGGACCGCCGAACGCCGATCCGCCCGAGTGGGTGGAGTGGACGTTGTCGCCGGGCGGCGACGTGCGTATCAACGTAGTTGACCCCAATCCGTCAGCGCCCATCTTCAATGCTGACTTCGAACCAGGCACGGTTTATCGAGGCTATCTGGTCGGCCGCATGCTGCGCGATCCATCCCTCGCTTGGGATGAGAACGCCAACCCCTACGTCGGCAAGACGCAGGTCGTGCAGGTGCTGGAAGGCAAGATGCTGCGCTGAAGCAGGCCAGCCGCGACGCAGACAGGCCACCGAGAAATCCCGCCGAGCGATGATTATGCCCAGAACGCCCAGCTCACGACATCACGCCTTCACGCTCGTCGAGCTGATGATGAGCCTGGTCATGGTCCTGCTGCTGACCCTGGCGGTCTCGCAGATCTTCCGCGTTACCGCCTCCACCATCGGCAAGGGCAACGCCACGGGCGAGGTGATCCGCGGCATCGATTCGACCCGCATCGCCCTGCAGATCGACTTCACCGGCACCGACGGCATCGGCTACGGCGGATTCACCGACAAGTCCGGCATCCTCCCCGCCGACCGGCAGCCCGCCATCATCATCAGCAGCACGTCGATCCCGGCGTTCATGAGCCAGCGCGATCTGCAGGCCGACGAGGACGGCGACCCGACAACCCTCGACTGGGACAACGACGGCATCGACAATCTGCCGGCGCTCGGGCCATTCAACGTCGGCCGGCGCGTGTTTCGGCTGGATTCGCTGAGCTTCTTCACCGGCGGGAAGGCAGAGTCGCAGAAGAACCTCGAGCCCTCCGGCGGCGGCTTCTACGGCGACACCTCGAGCGACGAGTCCTGGGTGTGGTATGGACACGCCCGGGTGTATGACGGCAGCGGACCGCTGAATCTCGAGGCGTCGTATCTCCTGCCCGCAGGGGCGGCGACCACGCAGGACACCAACCCGCACAACTTCTTCGCGAATCAGTTCGTCCTCCTGCGCAACCAGATTCTGCTCAAGTCGCTGCAGTCTTATCAGCTCACCTCCGGCGGGCTAGCGCCCGAGGCGACAGTGCTGAGCGACTCCGGAGTGCCCGTCCTTCACGGCCGAGCCACCTGGGATCCGATGGCGCCCGCGATGGTCCTTCCGACCAACGAGCCGGAGGTGGGCCCGCTCGCCTACGACAGCCCCGTTGCCGAGATGGATGACGCCACCGGCACGCACTCGATCCATCAACATCCCGATGGCCTCGATGATCTCCTCCAGCACACCCGCGTAGACGTGGCGGGCGTCACCCCCGCGACTTATCGCGAGCGATTGTTCTTTGCCCAGCGCGCCGGCGCCTTCAACGAGGCCAACGGGCCTCTCTCCTTCAACGGCGGCGTGGCCCAGCCGGTGACGTGGTACAACCGGCTTTTTGCCCGCGTGACCGATGATCCGGCCAACGCCGGACGATTTTGGATCAATCCACTGGTCGTCAAGCCGCTGGATGCCGGCGAGGTATCGCAGGCCAGCAGTTACCTCCTCGGCGGCGCAACCGGCTTTATCGTCGAGTACGCGGGTGACTTTCTGGCGCAGACCGAGACAGGAGCGATTGACACCGCGGCACCCAACGGCGGGATCGCGCCGGATGGCGTGATCGACTTCACCGTGGACGCCACGGGCACGCGGCACATCCGCTTCTACGGGATGCCGCGCGACGTGGATGGAACGGTCAACTATGCCGGCCAGAGCTTTGTCATTCCCGGGCCCGGTTCCCGCACGGTGACGGTGCCAATGCCCGGCGGCCTGGCTGATTCTGACGCCATGCTCGTCAGCACCGATGTCCGTCCGCTGGCCGACTACCTCCCTGGCACCGGCACGTTCAACGTCAACACGGGCCTTCCTTTCGAGAAGCGTCTGCCCGCGGACTACCAGGGATCGCCGGAACGTCCCACGGGGCGCGCACAGATCCTCGATTACGGCATCCTCGCCTATGGCGACCTCGATGACACCACCTATCTAGCCGCCTGGGGCCCTCATGACTTCGACGGCTACCCTGTAGGGTTCAACGGGATTCCGCCCGAACTCCAGCTTATCCCCCTCCGCCCATCCCTCATCCGCGTCATCGTTCAGGGAATCGACCGCCAGAACCGCCTGGAGGAGCCGCTGTCGATGGAGCTGATCTTCCGCGTGCCGGCGGAGTGAAAATCGGTCCGCCGCAGCGCGCCGCGGCAAGGTGGCGGGGCGGACAGGGCGTAGAAATGAGCATGACGGCCGGCGCGGCCCGCGGACGCACGCACGCAGCAAGCAAACCGGACTTTTCCAATGAAGCGCACGATTCTCTCCAAGGGCCCCCTTGCCACCCCCGCCAGGCGGCGGGCCATGGTGCTGCTCTTTGTCGTCGTCCTGCTCACGCTCCTGGCGGTGCTGGGCAGCGCGTACCTGGTGACCAGCCGGATCGACGGCGGGCAGATCGGCAACGAAGCCCGCGGCGGGCCGGCGAATCCGTTCGGCCTGGACGCCGCCGACCGTGTGGACCAGATCCTCGGCGAAGCGCAGTCGGCGGCCGAAAGGCGGCTTTTCCTGGACGTTTTTGCGTACAACGGCATCGTTCCCGCCGGCGCCGGTCCATTCCCGTCGGCGGCGCGCGTGCTGGGCGATGAGAGCGGCGATGGCGACATCAACAACGGCCTCGGCGACGGTCTTGACGACCTGCTGTGGCGGCCGACTGAGTCGACGCGTCAAGCGGGGATGCCGGTTGCGGGCGCCGCGGCGATGAATGACGACCTGCTGGGCGTGTTCTTCCCGATGGCGCCATACATGGGAGGCACACCGGGCGTACGTGGGATGTACAGCGGGACTGCAACGCCTGTATCGAACACCGTTCACTTCCCGTATTTTCACGTGGACGGCCTGGGCGGCACCGACCCCCACCTGGCCAGCCGGCTGCCGGTGTACGACAACTTCAGCGGGATGGTGCAGCCGGAGTTCATCTGGCCCTGGATCAGCGCGCCGCTGGTGGGACTGCCGGGGTTTCCGATCGACAACGCGTTTGCCGATCCGTTCTCAGGCCAGTTCTTGGACTTCGATGCGACGCCGGCCACGTTGCCGTTCGATCCGGTGCGGGGACGTACGCAAGTCATACCAACCGTGTACGGGCCTATCGCCTATCCCCCGCCCCCCGAGGTTCGGGCGCTGACGGGCAACGACGAGTTCTATAACGATCGCCTCCGAATCTGGCCGGCATTGGCGGTCGACGCCGACGGCGATCGCGTCTACGGGACTCCTGGAGGCGATGATTTTGTCCTCCCCGCGGCCGACGCCGATGGCGACGGCGTGGCCGATTCCGGGCTCGTGCCGATCGTTTTCAACGAGCGTATCGCTCCGCCATGGGACACGGTCAATCCTCGCCCGCCTGGCGAGAATCCTTTGGATCGTTATCGCGATCTTCAGACCAATTACACCTATCTGGTCGCCGTCCGCATCGTGGACAACAACGCCGCGGTGAATGTGAACACGGCGCTGACGCGCTTCGGGGACGTGGAGATTTTCGATCCGGGGGTGGACCTGACGACGGCGGACTACGAGGCCGGCTTTGCGCCCGCGGGTCCGCCGGTTGCGGGGATTTCGCCTAACCGCGGCATTTTCCTCTCCAACGTGGGCTTGTACGAGCTATTCAATCCAGCCACCAATGGCAGCAGTGGCACACCGCGATCGAACCAGTTCCAGGTGCTCCTGCCCGAATTGCTCGGAGACCGGCTCAATATGGCGGTGGACAGCGGCTCGGGCCTGGCCCGCACCGACATGCAGCATGCCACGCTGGGCGAGCTGCTTTCGATGAACCGCGACCGGTTCCTTGAGTATGTCAGCCCGTTCCCCAGCGCCACGCCCAACACCGCCAACGGCGCTGCCAACGTCAACCCGTTCCGTTCCGCCGACGACGACCGGGCCCTGCTGTTTCACGGCGGCGGGTTCCTGATCCCCGGCCAGGCGGCCTCGCGGCTGGAGAACTCGGCCTACGACGCGCTGGTGGTATCGGCGGCGAACTTCGTTCCGAACCCGGACTTGGTTTTCGGGCATTTTGCCATTGGGCCGGATGTGGGGCTTGGCGCGGCTGCAGTGCCGCCCGAGGGCCACGACGACATGCGCAACTTATGGGGCGCGCTTTTCCGGACAGCCGATCCCGACATGACGGCTCTGGATCAGTTTCAGGCTGCGCTTGGCGCGGGTGTCGGCAATCGCTTCAACGGCTTGCCGATCCCCATCTCCCCCCGTGCAGGCATCGTCGCCCACAACGGCGTCAACAACGCCTTCCGCCCCCACACGCTCTTCACGACCAACAACCTGGCCGACCCCAACCTCCTGCCCCCCGGCATGCCCCCGTACGCCGGGACCGGCCCAGAGGTCCGACCCCCGGTCCGCGCCTCGGTCAACACCGCCGGCTTCGGCGAGCTGTGGCGGGCCTTCTGGAACGTGATGATCGTCAGCGACGAGCGCGGCTTCAGCGATCTACCCCCCACGAGCTTCGTGCCCGGTGGCGAGCTTCTGCCCACCGACCCCGGGTACGCGCGCAGCCCCGCCCAGCGGATGTTCAGCAACAACTTGTTCCGGTCCCGCAGCGGCCTGGCAGGGCCCATCGCTCCCATCCCCACCGAGTACCAGGTCCTGACCCTCCGCGCCGCCCTGGCCGCCGTCAACGCCATGGACATCCGCGATGTCGAGGATGCCAGCCTGGGCCTCCAGGGGCCCGGCGGCGACGGAATCTGGGGCACCGCCGACGACACCAGCGTCATCAGCCCGGCCCCGGCGCCCGGAATCAGCCGCTCCATCCCCACCGCCGCAGACATCTACCTTCAGCTCGAACCGGGCGTGCTGCCGGGCCCGCCGGCGCCGCCCAGGACGCACACCACCGGCAACTTCATCGCCCGCGTCGTCGGCGGCGAGGCGCAGCCGTTCATCACCGAAGTGATGATGACCTTCCTGCCCGCGGGGCAGCTCCAGTACATCGGCGTCGAGCTTTACAACCCCTATCCCTTCCCGCTGTCCCTGGAAAACTGGCACCTGGTGGCGGTGCCGGGGTCAGGGCAGCGCGTCCTGGGGGCCATCCCAGTCGGCAGCATCCTGAACCTGACCGGCCCCTTCCCCAACGGCCTGAACAAGACAACGGGCGAGCCGATCGTCATTCCGCCCAACAGCTTCGTCGTGCTTCAGAACACGCCGCCGCCGGCGACGGTGCTGGTCGATCCCATCGCCACGGCCGAGCAGCGCGTGCACAACGTGCTGGTGATCGGGCCCAACACGCTCCAGGCCGTCCCGCCGGCGGAGATCACCAAGGAAATCGTGCTGATGCGTCCGCTGGGCCCGCTTGGCACGCCAGAGGGGCAGCCTGCCGCCAACCACGCAGACCTGGTGGATCGCTTCGCCCCGGTGGACCTGATCGACCCCAGCGGGATGAACCCGTCGCTGGTGACGCCTCCGCCGCTGTCGAGCCCCAACCAGTGGCGCTACGTGCGGGCCACCAGCGAGGACATGAACGGCAACGGCACGCTCGATCCGGGCGAGGACATCAACGGCAATGGCATCATCGACGCGAACCCGCGGAGCTGGAAGTTCGTTTCCCACGGCGCCTACAACGCTGCGCCCGACGCGGGCATGCCCTACACGGCGGGGATGGTGCCGGTGCCGCTGACGACGCTGGGCAACCTCGGTGGGCCGGACCCGGAGACGGCGGTGGCGCCGGAGTACGGGCCGGTGCG
>JBGTBZ010000593.1:0-5610 GCA_041749155.1 Phycisphaerae bacterium | reverse complement strand
CTCATCAGCTACTTCTTCCACCCGCGCGACCTGGACCGCCGCCGCCAGGACCGCGCCATCTCCCTGAGCTACTACGCCGCGGCGCCGCTGGCCTTTCTGCCGCTCTCCGGAGCAGGCTTCCTGGTGGCGATACTCGGCTTGGCGCTGCTGGAGGACCTGTCGGGAGCGGAGGTAATCGCTTTCGCCATCGGATTCCTCGCTGGCGGAGTCACGCTGCTTGCGATCGTCGGCGATTTCCTGCTGATCGCCGTCACGATGCTGGTGCGCGGCCTGCGCCGATCGCTGCTGCGCGCGCTGGCGATGTGCGCGACGTTCATTCTCGTCGCGCCGCTGCTCTTGGTGCTCTTCGTACTCCTGCCCCCGCTGCTGGCGCTCTGGATCGAGTCAGTCATCCTCAGCTTCGCCCGGTGAATTCTCCCCCGGCGGCAGTAGGGGGGAGAACACCAGCCAGTCAGCCGGCCACGGCAATGGGAACGGTACATCCATGAATCCCCAGTTGTCGCGCGAATAGACCGGTGACGGCTCGCGCCTCCAGTCCCCGCCGCCGTCGATGCCGTCGAAGCCAACGCTGTAGACCACCGGCCCCTCCGCATTTGCCAGATACCGCAGCGGTCCGCCATCGGGCGAGAACGGATCCACCGGCACCGCCGACAGGTATTCCGGCACCAGCGCCTCCAGCGACGGCGGATTCGCCCCGTCGTGATCCGCCTGGTACAGCCGGATCGCCACCAGCGCCGCCGCGGCGCGCCGGTTGGCCTGGCTTGTCCAGAACGAGATCATGGGCCGCCGCCAGTCGAGACTGAAGTAGCCGTCCAGCCCGTCGGTGATCATGTCCGCGGCGCTGTCGGGGATGCCCGCCGGCGCCGGGGGCGGCGGGGGGCTCAGGTCGTGCCAGGTGGTCGCCGAGAGCACATTCTCGGCGATTGCGGCGTTCTCCTGGAGGGCCTGGTCCGCCTAGATCATCAGGAAAGGCCTGGTGAAGAAGTTGGCGTCCACCAGGCTCCACCCGCCGGGCGCATCGAAAGCCCAGTAGATGACGGTGCGCTCGCCCAGGACGCCGTTGCGCAGGAGGGTCTGCTCGCTGCGGGTATCCAGGAGGCGCGCGATCAGCCGCTGCGCCTCAGGCCGGGCGTCGCGCCAGGCGGCATGCTCCTCTTCCGGTGAGATCCCAGGAACCGGAGTGCCGGCAACGTACTTCACAACGAGTTGCGAGCCCTTTGTTTGAATGCCAACACTGACGAGCGAACCTACAAGCACCGGTCCATACTCCGCCATCATGTCGCCGAGAAAGACGACATCCTCTGCGCGAGCAAGGGCTTGCGCGATGTCGCCGTCGTGATGATGCACCTCCGCTGCGGCCTGCAGGCGGTCGGCGACGTGCCGGTGATCGGCCAGGCTGGGCAGGACCGTTTCGATGCGCGCGGCAGGAATCCCCCAGTCGATGTAGGGCTTGTCATAGGCCTCGCGCAGCGCCTCGACGGCAGAGCGGTCCTGCTCCATGACAGAGCGCATCGCCTCGAGCTGCGCCCCTGAGAGCGGCCGCACGACGATGGCGGCGTTCCAGTTGTCAACCTGCGGCTGCGAGAGCCTGGGCATCAATCCCGCTGCCTTCACGACCCACGCCGCGGCATTTCCCGGGTCGTCCGGCATTTGCGGCTGCAACACCGCCTGCTCCGGCAACGGCCCGCCATCGATGCGCCACCGCTCGACATGCGCCTCCAGCCCCCCCTGTGCCACCTGCCACAAGAGCGCGTGCCCCCCAGCCCACAGCGCCAGCACGATCACGACGCACGCGGAAACCCGCTTCAGCCACCAGAACCGCGGCGGAGGTGCGTCAAACATCACGAGCATTGTACCGCTGGGAGAATGCAGAGTGCGGAGTGCCGAATGCAGAGTGTGATGCACCCGCGCTACCCGCACTGGCACGGCAACGTCCATTGACGCGCAGGTTACTCAAGATGATGCGCCAACACACACCCGGATTACCGCTCCTCCCCATCCTCAGTAGCTCCGCAGCACCCCGATCACCACCCCCTGAACCTTCACCGCGTCCGCCGGTACAACCTTCGGCTGCATCGTGCTGTTCGCCGGCTGAAGGCGGATGTTGCGGCCTTCCTTGTAGAAACGCTTCAGCGTTGCCTCGCCGCTGTCGAGCAGCGCCACCACCTGCTCACCGTTGCGCGCCGTGTCCCGCCGCTCGATCACGACGTAGTCGCCGTCGCACAAGTGATCCTCGATCATGCTGTCGCCGCGCACCTTCAGCACGAAAACGCCGTTGGGACGGTTGTAAAGCTGCTCCAGGTCCAGTTCCTCGCGATTTTCCACCGCCTCGATCGGCGAGCCGGCGGCGATCGAGCCCAGCAGCGGCAGCTTGGTGCTTCGCTCCTCATCAGGCAGCGCTTCATCCGTTGTGATCTCCAGCGAGCGCGCCTTGTGCTTGTCGCGCTTCAGAAGGTGCTTCTTCTCCAGCGCCCCGACATGCTCGAAGATCGTCACCTTGCTCGTGCCAAGCTGGTCGGCCAGCTCCTGCATCGTCGGCGAGACACCGTTGAGGTAGCGGTAGTCGCGGATGGCCACGAGTACATCGAGCTGGCGAGGAGTCAGGTTCATGGGGTGTTGCTTCCTTCCGGCCGCCGGTTCGGCGGCTGTACAGGAATACATTACCCGAACATTCTAAAGGATGTCAACCCCATCGCAAATTTGCGCAAAAGGACAGCGGCGGGACCCGAAAGTCCCGCCGCTGATCATCGATGCGGATCTCGTAAGCCGAGTTCTGTTCTCCTTGTTACGGGAGGGCAGCCATTTCTCTGGGACGGCGGTTGCCCGCCGCCTCGTCGCCGGGCCTGTGATCCCAGCTATAGCGATCTACCCGCGGATGCGACGCCCGGGCCAGGCGCGACCGGGGCCGAAGCCCAGGTCGATCCGCTGCTTGATCTTGCTGCCGGTGGGGTTTGCCATGCCGCCCCTGTCGCCAGGAAGCGCGGTGCGCTCTTACCGCACCTTTTCACCCTTGCCACCCCTCTGAAATCTCAAATCTGAGATCTGAAATCCCAGAGCGGTTCGGCGGTCTCTTTTCTGTGGCACTTTCCATCGGCTTCGAGGCCGCCCGGGCGACGAATCGCACCGGCCCGCCTCTCGCCGCCTTGGATTTCCCAAGCACCGTGCCCACGCGGAGCCCCCGGCTCACGCCGGAATCCTCCGCCGCGGCACGCTTTCGCGCCCGCTGTTGCAGCTCGGACTTTCCTCACGACAGGCCCAAACAAGCCCCGCCGCGCGGCCACCTCCGATCCGCATCAACCAATCATACGTACCAACGGTGCCGCGGGTGCGGCGGGGCGGGCGTTTTGCTTGACTGGCCCCGGGGTCCGTCTACGATTCCGCCCGCGCCAGCAAGGCCCTGGCGCTGCCCTACGGGGCGGTAGCTCAATTGGTTAGAGCACCGGACTGTCGATCCGGAGGTTGCGGGTTCGATCCCCGTCCGCCTCGCTGGTGACAACCACTGTCCACCGCTGAATAACCCTCGCCTCCGGCGGGGGTTATGTCATTTGTGCCCCCGACATGCTCGGTGCCGACCGCTGACGCCCGCTGACCCCCTACGACCACCGCGTGGTCGGAAACATGGTCGGGTTTTTGACCGTCTTTCTGCTCCTCGGCGACGCGACGCTCCGACAGGTCGAGCGGGGGGAGTTGCTGGACCGAGGCGTGCAGCGCATCTCCGGCGCGGTGGAGATCCGGCACGCACATCACGCGGCTTCCGTTGGTGATCGCACCGTGCCCGCCGCTTGCGCGGCTGCCCCACGGCCAGGCTGCGCCGCGCTTCCGATCATATTCCGGACTAAGTTTGGCCGTGACGCTGTGCCCATCTCATGTCCCACCTGCTCAATCGCAACGGCCAATCGAGGCGATCCGCGATGCTCGAACCTACGATAGGTGGAATCATTCCGTTGCCTCGGATCTGCCGGATCTCCCTTCGGCGCGACACCATCGCATAGGCGCGAGCAGGTTGTCGTAGCCATTTTCAGGTGTGACTTGCGCTCAGCCGTCTAGATATGCTTAAGTCGTCGCCGCAAAACGATTGATCTGGGAGCGTGATCACGTGTGGCGGAGAGTGCCGTCTTTCACCACCGACCACCGGCGGACGGCGGACGGCATGTTGATGCGCCAATGCTGCATGTCCTCCTGGAGATACGCAATTGCCGTGGAAGCTGCCCAGTTTCAGTGCGCCCGAGCAGACTCACCGTCACCATCCGAACGACCGCCGTTCTAACATGCTCAGGGACGACGCGGCGCTGCCCGGGCGAGACGTAGGAACCGGCGATCGTGATGGCGAGGGCTATGCGCCTGTGTCAGGCCGCCGACCCGGACGAGACCTCCGCGACCTGCTCAGGACTCGATCCGCAACGGATCTCGAACTGGGACATGACGGGGAGGATCAGCCGCTCCGAGCCGACCTATACACGCCGGACCAGCTCGCCCGGCATGCGCGCTGGCAGGCCAGTGGACATGAGATTCGGAAGGGCGTCAACGAGGCGACCCGCCCGCAACGAAGAGGCGAGGGCCTGCTTGACCGGCTCGGCCGCAATGAGGGTGTCCTTGAGTCCGCCTACAACCTCAGCGTCGCCACGGCCGAGGGGGGCGAGCGAATCACCCCAGCCGCCGAATGGCTCGTCGACAACTTCTACCTGATCGAGCAGCAGGTGCGTCTGGCCCGCAAGCACCTGCCGCGCGGCTACAGCCGTCAGCTTCCGCGCCTGCTCGGCGGCCCGGGCGCGGGTCGACCACGCGTCTATGACATCGCTCTTGAGTTGATCCGCCACGTCGACGGTCACGTGGACGGCGAGTCGCTCCGAGCTTTCGTCCGCAGCTATCAGTCAATCGCCCCGCTGACCATTGGCGAACTGTGGGCGATCCCGATCATGCTACGACTGGCGCTGATCGAGAACCTCCGCCGCGTCGCTGCCCGGGTAGCGGCCAGCCAGGTTGACGTTGACCGCGCTGCCCGCTGGTCGCGGCGGATGATGGACACCGCCGGGCGCGACGCCAAGAGCGTCGTGCTCCTCCTGTCCGAGATGGCGCGCGAGCTCGACAACGTGGCACGTTCACGCGGCGAGACGACCTTGCACCTCTCGGGCGCCTTCGTGAGCGAAATCTCCCGGCAGCTCCAGGGACAAAGCCCCGCGGTGGCATTTGCCGTCAACTGGGTTACGCAGATCCTCGCCGAGCAGGGGCAGACGATCGAGGCGATCGCACAGGCCGAGAGCGAGCGCCAGGCGGCCGACCAGGTGTCGGTCGGCAACTCGATCGGCTCGCTGCGGTTCCTGGAGGCGTGCGACTGGAAAGAGTTCGTGGAGTCGATGAGCGTGGTGGAGGGGGTGCTGCGTGGCGATCCGGCGGACGTCTACACACTCCAGGACTTTGCCACCCGCGACGAATACCGCCGCGCCGTTGAGCAGATCGCCCGGCGCAGCGGGGTGAGCGAGACACTGGTCGCCGAACTGGCCGTCACGCAGGCTCGCCAGGCATCGGACGGCGAGGTGAACGAGGCGCTGCGGATGCGCCTTGGCCACGTCGGCCACGCGCTGGTTGCAGAGGGTCGGGCAACGCTCGAGC
>JBGTBZ010000592.1:0-4371 GCA_041749155.1 Phycisphaerae bacterium | reverse complement strand
GGGTCCGTCGTTGCCCACCCGAGGCTGGCGCCGCTCAACTGCCGAAGGTTGCCCTGGACCGCCCGGATGGTGCCCGGCGCCGCGGCGGCGAAAATCGTGCCCGTCTGGCTCTCGATATCACCCATGTCCCCGCGAAGCAGGCGTATGAAGTCTCCGCCGCCCACGGAACCGGCCTCGGCGAAGATACTACCAACCGACTTCACGCCGCCCAAGGTGATGTTCCCGGCCTCGCGGATCGAGAGCAGGTACGGCTCGGTCGTGTAAAGCTGGTTGGGGAACTCGCCGCCGGCGCCGTTGAAATCGGCGTCGCCGACCGCGGCGATGGCGATGCGGTAGACGCCGGCGGTCAGGGCCTTTATCTTGATGGGCTGGTTGCGGACGGCGTTCCGGGTGTTGACGTTGTCCTCGTAATCGGTGGCGATGAGCCGGCCGTCGGGGTCGAAGATCCCGATATTCAGGAAGGAAGTGGTGCCGCCGCCGGTGCTCGAGAGGAATGCAATGAACTCCTCGCCGGCCATCATCGGCAAGCCGTAGTAGTCGACGGTATCGTCGGCGTCGGCGTTGATGGGATCGCCGGAGATCAGGCCGCTGATCTGGATCGTGCCGTTGCCACGCGTACCGATGGGCTCGTAGGTCTCGAAGCTGTCGTTGTACAGAGCAGTGATGCGCGGCGTTCCCCCGAGGAAGAGATTGTCGGCAGCGTCATCCGTGCCTTGCCGCTCCTGCTCTCGGATCGCGCCCGCGGGGAGTCGCTTGAAGAAGGTGCCGCTGAGATCGGCGTTGGGCGGTGGATCGTCTCCGCGCACATCGATGGAAGCGGCAATGGCGCCGCCGGCCCGGATGGAGTTAACCCGTCCGCCGATGGCGATGTCTGTGCCGGTGCCGTAATAGAGCGAGCCTTCGATGTCGTCGACGGGCGCGGCGTTGCCGGCAGCCTTGTTGGAGCCGATTGAGGTGGCGCTGACGATGTTGCCAACGTCGCCGAAGATGGCGAAGTTGTCGGGCTCGCGCGTGCCGGTGAGGCCGGCGTCGCCGGTGATGATGAGCCCGGCGAAGAGCTCGCCCAGCGACCCTTCGACGCGGAAGTTACCGGTGATGGCGCCGGGCCAGTAGAAGCCGCCGATGCTGCTGTTCTGGGTGTAGAAGCCGGGGCGAATCAGGCCGTTGTAGAGCTTGCCGTTATAGGGAGCGCTCCCCTCGGTCATGTTGGCCGGATCGATCGAATCGAGCGTAAAGACAAATGGCGGATCATCGTCGAAGACGACCTTCAGGCCCAGGTAAAGCGGGCCCGAGCCATCGGGCGCCTCCACCAGCTCCACCTCTTGCGACTCCTGGTTGAAGAACGTCGCCAGGGGGAACATGTTTCCGTCGAGCGTGATCGGCTCCCCATTGTCATCGATGACATGGGCGATGATCCGCGTATTGGCGTCACCGTTGATGACCTGGATGTTGTAGAGCGCAAGCGAGGATGAGCCCACGCCGCGGGGCCGCTGGTCCAGCAACAGTAACTGGTCGGTGGTGACGTCAAACCCGACGAAGGCGCCCGTCGTGCCGTCATAGGGGTTGATGATGGTGTGATTCCACGAGATTCCAAAGACCTCCTCGCCCGCGGCGGTGCCCTCGAGGCTGGCGATGCCGCCGACGACGGTGACGGCGCCGAACAGCCCCTCGCCGAAACGGACCAGCAGCGGCGTTCCCTCGTCCGCATCGTCGGGAGAGGTCAGGCCATAAAGCCGGCCCAGTTCAGTAGACGGATTGAAGGTGGCGGTCCGCGGGCGGTACTCCAGGGAGCTGATGGCGGTCTCTTCGCCGTTGATCGTGAAGGCAATCACGTCGTCGATGTCGATGAACTGCGGCACCTGGTTGGTATTGACGTCGAAGACGAGCAGACCGGTGTTCGTGACGACGTTCTGTTGCTGCGTATCTTCGTTGAAGCGCTCCGAGAAGCTGCCGATCATCGCGACTGTGTTGGCATCCTGCATTGCGAAGGCGGTGACGCCCTGGGCAACCGTCTGCGCGTCGCGGCTCTGAAGATCGCCCCAGAAGTCGCTGGCGAACGCCGTAACGGTCGCACCGCCCAGCGTCAGGGTGCTCATGTCCACCTTGAAGATGAAGGGCATGTCCACGTCCGTCGGGTTCGGATTCCCGAACGTGGTGGGCCGCGGCACCGTCACGACCGCACCGAGGTAAAGCGTGTCGTCGTCGCCTTCGACGAAGTCCGCGCCGATCAAGTTCAGAACCAGGTCGCGGTCGGCAAGAGGATCGTCCGGATCCTCCGGCGGGAAGCCGGGCTCAACCGCGCGCACCGCGGCGATCAGGCTCTCGATGATGTCGCCCAGGAACAGTGCGTCGCCAACGTTCGTCCGCTGCGAAAGGCCGCTGCCGCCCGGATTACGCGAGGTGGTGGCGCCGCTGGGGTCGAAGTCGGTTTGATCGAGATTGAACTGGACGATCTGAAGCTGGCGGATCGTGATCGTGGGGAACACGACGTCGATCAACTGGAAGCCGAAGGTCTCACCGGCGGAGTTGGTTGCAAGGTGGGAGAACTGGATGTCTCCCCGGGTGGCCAGCGCCACGCCCGGGACCGCGCTGGGAATAATGGACCCGATGTAGTCCGCGGAGTTGAACTGGCTGATTCCGCCGATCTCGTTGATGAACGCCTCATTGCTGTTGATCAGGGGCAGGGATCCCAGCAGCCCGCCCACGCCGCCACGGGTGGGGCCATTGCGCTCCGGGTTGGGGCTGTCGATGAGTCCGGAGATATCTCCGTAACTCCAGTCGCCGCCGCTCTGGCCGACGCCGATCAGGCGCACCTGCGTTTCCGGATTGCCTTGTACACGCACGTTTACCGTGATGGTTTCGATTTCCCCGTCGTCCTCGATCGTGTTGAAATCGAAGCTCTGGAAGGTCAGCCCCTCCCCGCCGAAGATCGTCGTCAGTAACTGGCGCCTTTCCAGAGCCTCCGAGACCGCGCGCGGAGAGCGCATCTCACGCGACAGCGGCTCGAGCAGACGCGTCGTTACACCCTGGAACGCCCGGCTCAGCAGACGGCGCGCCAAGGAAGAGGAAGAAGACGACTCGGAGACAGAGGTCGAATGCTGGAACTGACGCATTTTATCGCTTGGGTTAAGAGTGGATCTGGGCAGGTTACCGGTGATCGGCGGGACCTAGGCGAGGCCCTCGCGCGTAGTGCCGCTCGTGATCACATCCTGGGGCGGGAACATCGTGCAGGGGGCGCCGCTCCGACAAACTGGGCTGGACCACCATGTCCGCCGCGGATGTTGTGTGCTGGGGGCCTTGGAATGGGGCTTGGGACGATCAGGCACCTGTTGCATTGCTGCTGTCGCCCCGTTGGACGACGTATCCGGCCGAAAGTTCCCGAGCACAGACGTCCGCGGCGGTGCCCGTCCGCGCCGGCGGGCGCCGACGGCGGGCAAGTATTGCCTTTTACAGGCGAGTGCGTCACGCTGTCAATGCGGCGGCTTCCGGTGCCTATCCAGGAAGCCCCTTTGGGCAGCGCCTATAAGTGAGAGCTTGCCGGCAGGGACCGGCCGCCGTCAGCTTGAACCCGCCTCAGATGTCCCAGATCTCCACCGAAAGCCCTTTGGAGAGCCAGTCCGACCGGGGGCTGGATGACGAGGCCGTTCGCCACGTAGCGCGGCTAGCCCGTCTGGCCATCCCGGATTCGCAGATCCACCGCTACGCCCAGCAGCTCCAGGGCATCCTGGGCTACGTGGCCAAGATCTCCCAGGTGCCTGTCGAGGGCGTCGAGCCGATGGCCCACGCCATCCAGATGCGAAACGTCTTCAGGGAGGACGTCGTTGGACCCATGCTGCCGCTGGAACAGGTCCTGGCCAATGCCCCCGAGGCCGATCCGCCATTCTTCAAGGTCCCCAAGGTCATCGGCGGCGACGAGGACTCTGCCGGCTAAGGTGCTGCTTCTGCCATGACCCCTGACACGCTGCTTGCCGCCCGGGATGCCATCCGTGCCCGCGACATCTCCGCCGAGCGGCTGGTGCGCGAGGCGATCATCCGCATCAAGGACTTGGACGGCAGCGTCAACGCGTTTGTGAGCCGGGATGATGCCCGGGCCCTGGCCCGGGCATCGGACGTGGATTCGGGACGGATTACCGGCCCGCTGGCGGGGGTGCCGATTGCCCTGAAGGACAACATGTGCACGAGCTGGGGCCGGACGACCTGTTCGAGCCGGATGCTGGAGAACTTCCATTCGCCCTACGACGCCACGGTCGTGAAGAAGCTGGAGGCGGCGGGAGCGATCATCATCGGCAAGACAAACCTGGACGAGTTCGCGATGGGCTCGTCGACGGAGAACAGCGCTTTCTTCGTCACCCGCAACCCATGGGATACGAC
>JBGTBZ010000591.1:0-3085 GCA_041749155.1 Phycisphaerae bacterium | reverse complement strand
GACCGTTTCCGGCTCGATGCCCAGGGCCTGCTTCAGCCGGCCCTGCTCGAGCTGCTCGGTCATGCTCGAGGGGATCGGGTCGGGCCAGGTGATGCGCACGCGACGCTCCTGCGGGCTCGTCGCAAACACGCCCGCGGTATCCAGCCATGCCAGCGCCAGCTCGCACATCCGCTCGATGGCGGCGCCGTAGTTGCTTCGCTTGCGCTCCGTGCGCGCCAGCAGCGACTGAAACGTCAGCCGCAGCGCCGCGGCGCTGGTCAGATTGCCGACGCGGTTACGGATGGCGCCGCTGGCGACGGGATTCACGCCGCTGGTCTTGTCCAGCGCCTCGCGAATCTCCTGGATGGCGGAGGCTTCGCTGGGGGAGCTGGCATCTCCGCCGAACTCCGTGACGCGGGCGTCGGGGTTGTCGGTGCTCCACATGCGTCCGGGCTGGACGGGCTCATCGCTGAACCCCTCGATGCCGACGCCGAGGTACATCTTCATGCTCTGGAGGGCCACGCGCGTGGCGCGGTCGCTGAGGCGGGTGTTCAGTTCATCCTGAAGGGGCATGAGCGGCTCGACATCGCTTCCGCCCTCGTACTCGAAGGGGCGGGCGAGGTTCTGGATGTGCACGAGCGGAATAAGGCCCAGGGCGTTCTCGCCGGCATCGACGAGGCGTTCGTCGCGATAGACCTGCCAGGCGCGTGGGGTGATGATCTCGACGACGGTGACCGGGTCATGGCGTCCGTCGAGCAGCGCCCGTGCAGGGAAGAGCAGCTTGCGCAACCAGTCGGCCCTTCCAGGCTCGGGATGCTCACGCTGGGGCTGCTCGGAAGGACCACGCGAGACCTGGTAGACCTGAACGTAGCCGCGCACGTCGGTGAGGTCGTCGGGCGCGAGCAAAGGCAAGGCCCGCGCCGGCTCGACCAGCTCGAGATGAATCAGGGAAGCGAGCTGCGCGATGGGAATGCCCTCATCGGGCATCTCGATCGACTCTCCTCCGAGGGTGCTGGTGTTGCAGGAGGCGTCGTCCGGCGCTTCCGTGGGCTTCGCCTGCTTCAGCAGGCGCGCACCCGATCCCCGATCCCCCACCTCCTGGCACGCCTCATCCAGCTTCACCAGCACATCGACGCTCCCATACACCGCGCCGATCAGCGCCACGCGCTGCAGGAACGCCAATCCCCCATGATTCGCCAGGATCCGGCGCAGCAGCTCCCCGATCACCTTCGCACGCGCCTCATCCGGCGCCGCAGAATCCAGCACGATGCTCCGCCCGAACAGGAAGTCGACGTTGGTGTCGATGCGCCAGCCGATGTCGTTCTCGACCACCACCTCCTTGCGGGCGGTGTCGATCGGCGTCTCGTGAAAGGGCTCCTCGCCGCTGGCGTAGCCGGTGAGGCGCGGGGGAATGCCCCACTCCTGCGCCTGGCGATAGGGCCGCTCGCTGCCGGTGGGCGTGCTGCCCGCCGGCGCGGGGCTGACGCGCATGGGGTTGCGGTAGTAGGCCCAGAGCCGCCGGTAGCCCGCGGCCCGCTCGCTGAGCAGCGCGTCGATCGCCTCGCGAAACGCGGCGACGGCGGTATCAGTGTTTGCCAGGAGGGGGTGGTCTGCATGGAGCCGTGAAAGCTGGTAGCTCATGCAGGGTCAGTCGGCGGTGCGCGCAAATGATCACAACGGCGCACCAGCGCGCGAAAAACGTTCCTGGCGGGCCAGAAACGAGGCTGCGAGCACGAAATTCACGGGCTGGCGCGGTGCGCGAATTTGCGCGCGGCCACCGCTCACACCAGCAACTCGCCCCGAACCACGCTGCGCGCCTGACCGGTCAGGAAGACGCGATCGCCCTCGACGCGGACCTTGAGATTCCCTCCGCGGCGGCTGGCCTGGTGGCAGAGCAGCGTCTGCTTGCCCAGCGTGCGGGCGAAGTAGGGGCCGATGGTGCAATGGGCGCTGCCGGTGACCGGATCCTCGTCGATGCCATACGCGGGATAAAAACAGCGCGATACCACGTCGCATCCGCCGCTCTCGATGCAGTCGGCCTCCGAAGCGGCGGCAGAGACGACGACGCCGCGCGACTCGATCGGCTTGAGCTTCTCGAAATCGGGCGAAAGCTCGCGCACCTGCGACGACTGCTTCACTTCCAGGAAGAAGTCGAAGACGCTGCGGCCGATGAATTTGACGCCATCCTGCCCGCCGTCGAGCCCCAGGGCCTCAAGAAGCGAGGGCGGCGGGGATTCGACCGGCTCGGGCGGGGTCGCGGGGAAGTCTAGCGTGAACCCGCCGTAGCGGGCATCCGGCGCGGCCCGAAGAACGCCGCTGTGGGTGTCGAAAAGAATGGGCGTGTGCAGGTCGACCTTGGCGGCGTCGTAAAGCACCTGTGCGGCGGCGAGCGTGGCATGGCCGCAGAGATCGACCTCGCGCAGGGGGGTGTACCAGCGCAAGCCAAAGCGGTTTGGCCCGCTTTTCTCATCGAAGCTGATGAAGGCGGTCTCGGAGAGATTCATCTCGCCGGCGACCTTCTGGCAATAGGCGTCGGTGACAGGCCCATCCTCCGGCTCCAGCAGCACGACGGCGGCCGGGTTGCCGCGAAAGGGCTGGTCGGTGAAGGCGTCGACGATGTAGATGGGGCGGGGCATGGGGAGCTGGGTGCGAAGTGCAGAATGCAGAATGCAGAATGCGGGGAGGGGAATCAAGTTCCTGCGCAGAAACACATCCGCTGGCCGCGAGCCACCGGCTCGCGGTCTGGAGCTTTCCACTGGATCGGACCGCAAGCCGTTGGCTTGCGGCTAGCGCACGCGCTGTACTCAATACCGGCTCACCCTCACGCCCTCCTGCGCGCCCGTGTTCACGAAGTAGTACCGAAGGGCGTCGATCGGGTGGTCGTGGACGCCGTCTTTCAGGGGCAGCTCGCCGCCCGAATCCGGATACCTGTAGCTGCGCAGGGCAGCGATGAGCCTGGTGCAGCGGGGATCGACGAAGAGGCGCGGCTCACCGCTCGCCGGGGACAGGGCGTGGCGAATCTGCTCGATGCCCTCGGTGATGCGACTGGCTCGGCAGCGGACGAGGTAGCCGGCGGCGCGGAGCAGGCCGATGTCGCTGTTGGCGG
>JBGTBZ010000590.1:0-5035 GCA_041749155.1 Phycisphaerae bacterium | reverse complement strand
CCGGCGACTCCGGCGACCACCGCGCCGGCGCCGGCGGAAGCCACTTCAGAGGCGCCGTGAAATCCACGAAAAAGCCCGGCCACGAATGGCCGGGCTTGTTTCGCGTTGGTAGGGGCAATCGCTCGAAGACTTACTGGCCTTCGATGATGACGCCGATGCCAAGGCCGTAATTGAACTCGCCGTCGTCGAAGCCTTCATCGGCCTCGTCAACGTCCTCGAAGTAGAACAGGTATGCAACTTCGAAGAAGACGAACCAGTTCTCGTCGAAGAAGTACTTAAGGCCGACTTCGGGGCCGCCCAGGAACAGGTCCGGCACGCCGTCGCCGTACTGGTAGCCGACGCTGGCACCAATGAACGGCTGCATCGCCTCGCCCCGACCACCGAAGTGGTAGTTGAAGAAGAGCGTGGTCTGCCCCGAGAGGAAGCCGCCGGGGACGCCGATGTCGGTGTAAGAGAATGCCTGACGAACGCCGGCTTCGGCCTGATCGCTGAAGAAGTAGCCGAGGGCGCCGTTAACAAAGACGTTTACGCCGTCGAAGTTGACGTCGTTCTCGGCGAACCCGCTCAGGCGGAGCTCCCAGTTGCCCTGTTCGAACTCAGCCTGGGCGGGGCTGGCCGGAACGCTCAGCACGGCGATTGCGGCCAGGGCCGCCGCCGTAAAGCTCAGGCGCCTCAGCGAAAGAAAGTTGCGAAACGATTGGAGCACGAGGTCCTCCTTCATGAAGACAATGAGTGATGAGATGGGCTGCAAACAGGTTCGAACGACTCAAACGGCGGCGGTTGGGAAAGTTCCAGGGGAACGGTCTTGCCCATCCATCTGCCGCGACTGTCTGGTCTCGCAGGCCCAGCCCCGTCGGGGGCAGGTGCCTCACTGGAGCCCCTTCAACAAGAAGGGGAGTCCGTGGTGATCATCGGATGAACAACTCGAACTTCAACAATCTTAAAGGGGCATTGATGCGGTTGGATATGGCAAAAAATGCTTGTTTCGGCGGCTCCAACGAGCGGCCGGGTCGGCCGTGGCAAGCTGGGGTATATGGTGGATGCGGCCGAGGCACCTGCGATACATCGACATCGGACGATAAGTAGTCGCCGGCTCCGAACTTAAGTAACCGGTCCAAGTCGCAAGTCCTGAAGCCAGCTTGGATTGGGTCCTGCCCTGTCACCCGTGCGCGTCATGAATAGACCACTGCTCGCTGTATGCGGACCGGGTAGGCTATCCGGCGGCCGCCCCGTGGCGTATGAAGCGTGCCCCCCATGAGCACTGTAGCCCCCGTTGACCCGCCGACGGACCCAGGACCCCTGCCCGCGTCGCGACACGCCCGGGCAGGGCCCCCGATGGCGTTGGGGCCACCGACGACTGCTGCTCCGACTGTCACGTCAATGGGTCGCGGCGAGTGGCAACCAGGCTGGGCGCCGGGGCTTCTCAAGTGGAAATGGGTACTGATCCCCTCGTGGATCGTGCTACACCTCGCCGCGTTCAACGGCCAGTGGCGCATCGGGCCCGACTCGGCAATTTTTCGGTCGGTGGCCCGCTCCCTGGCGTCGGGCCAGAGCTATGCCATCCTCGGCCAGCCGCAGACGCAGGTCTATCCCGGCCTGCCGTTGCTGCTGGCGGGGCTGGAGCGGCTTTTCGGGCCTGCGGTGTGGCCCGCGGTGGTGGTGATGCTGCTGGTGTCCGCAGCGATCCTCTGGCTGACCTACCGGCTGGTTCGCCGCATCGCGAGCGAATGGGTGGCCACGGTGGTGACGGCGGGCGTGGCTTTTAATGCCATGTTCATGCAGCACGGGCACGAACTGCTGACGGACCTGCCCTTCCTGCTGGGCGTGATGATGGCCCTCTGGGGCTGGGAAACACTGACAGATCCGGGGTGGTCACGGCGGCTCCGCAGCGCCGCCTGGCTGGCGTCGGGCCTCGCCCTGGCGGCCCTGATGCGGCCGACATTCTGGGTGCTGGCCCTGGCCTTCACGCTGATCTGCATGGGCGGGCTGCTGACGGCGCTGTTTCCGCGGCTGGCGCCGTCGGCGTGGATCAGTGGTGTCGACCGCGCCCGGACGTGGCGTTTCTATGCGGCGTGCCTGGCCGCGGTGGCCGTCGTGGGCTTTGCCTTCGTGGCGGCGGATCCGCGAACCCGATCGCTGGACATCCTGGGCGGTGGTTACGAGGCGGAGGTGGCCGAGCGGGTGATGAGTCCGGGTGACCGGCTGCGCGAGACGCCCGCGAAGCTGTGGGAGATGCTGGAAGATCACCTCGAGGCGATCATGTTCGCTGAGCGTGCCGAGGGGCTGAACTTGATACTGGCGCTGTCGGTGCTGGCAGGCGTCGTTCTCGTCAGCCGGCATCGCCCCCTGTGGGGGATGCTTGTCGCGATACTACTGGTGGCCTTGTACGTCGCCAGTTCGGTTCCGCGGTACTACCTGATGGTGCTACCGATCCTGTGGCTCTCGTGGGTGATGCTGGTATGTGCGGTGGGGGGATGGGTGTTTCGCAGCGAGCGGTGGCGCTCGGCATACGTCGGCCTGATGGTGGCGTTTCCCATCGGCTGCAACCTGGCGCACGACGTGAAGCTGATCATGGAGCAGCGATCGCGGCCGTTCATCGAGGGATACAAAAAGGGCGCTTACCGGCCGGTCGTCGCAATGGCGGAGCTGATCCAGCGCGAAACAGCGCCCCACGAGCGGATCATTGGCCCGCATGCTGCGGAAATGACGTACCTGAGCGGGCGCCGGGTGCTGGGTCGCCGCGACCTTCTGACGGGGTACGAGCGGACGATGCGCGAGCGTGCAGAGCTGGTGCGAGACAGCGGCGCCGAGTGGGCGGTCTTCCCCATGGTTGGCTACGAAAAGAAGGACCTGCCCCTCTATAGGCTGGGCCGAGCTGGCATCTTCGTGCCCAGGAACGTGGATGACTCACAGGTCATCCACGCCGGGACGTTCGATGGCGAGATCTGGTACCTCACCCGCGAGTGGGCAATCGACGAGACGATGATCCCCGCCGATGAGCAGCCGTAGAGGCCGCCGCGGCGGCTCCCGCTACCATCATGAGTCGCATGAGCCAGCCGTCGGCAAGCGCTTCGGAACGCTGGTACGACCGGGACCGGCCGGTGGTGCTCGTGCTTTGCGTCTGGCTGGCGGTGGTGTTCGGGCTGGTGTGGAACCCCTGGTGGATGCCCAGCGGCGACGCGGAGGTCTTTGTCGTTGTCGCGCGGAACCTTGTTCACGGCGATGGGCTGAGCTTTAACGGCCATCCCATCGCGTTCATTCCGCCCGGGTGGCCGCTGGTGCTGGCGGGGCTGCTGCAGGTGACGGATCAGTATCTGTGGCTGAAGGCGGTGCAGATCTTCAACATGGCGGCGTTCCTGCTGCTTTCTTTCCTGATTTTGCGGCATTTCGTAGGGCCGCGGGTTGCGGGGCTCTCGTGCGGCCTGGCGGGCATCCTTTGGCCGCTCTACCCGCTGACCATGTGGCTTCACAGCGACGCGTTCTTCTGTGCCATCGCCGCCGCGACAGGGCTGCTTGCGGTGGCTTGGGGGGATGGGCGTATCGGGCGGGGCTGGCTGCTGGCGGTCCTGATGGGATGCGCGCTCGGAGTGGTGGTGAGGTGGGCGGCTCTGGTGCAGGTGATCGTGATCGCCTCGTTGCTCTGCGGGAGCGGACGGGCGGGCCCGGCTCAGTCCAAGGCATGGCTAGGCCTGCTCCCCAGGCACTGGATCGGTATCGCCCTGGCCTTCGTGGCGACGCTTGGGACCTTCGTCGTGTTGAAGCAGGCGCTGAGCGCCCATGTCAGACGGACGATCTCGCCTTCCGCCGCGGTGCAGGGGCCCGCGGCGACGGCTGGGGGGGGGTGGTTGACTCTGGCCCGCATCGAGGTGCCGGAGGAGGTCATCGTGCCGGACCTGTTCGTAGGGCGCGAGGACCCGGATCTGACGCCCCTCCAGGAACTGGCGCACCGAGCCCTGGCCACGCCCCAATGGGTTAGCTGGACGCTCTTCTTTCCCCTGCGCGTCGTCGACAATGTCGAGGTCGGGGGCTTTCAAATCGGCCTCTGGTTCGATCGGGCGGTCGGACTGCTGGCGATGACGTTGGTCGGGGTGGCCGCGTGGCGCGGTCCGCGCCCCCCGGAAGGGCGGCGGCCGCATTTCCTGTGGCTGGGCGTGCTTGTGTACATCGTTGCCCTGAGCCTGAACTGGCCACACGTGAATAACCGCTACCTGGTGCCAATCTCTCCGCTGCTCATCGCGGGCGTGCTGGTGGGTCTGGCGGAGGTATCGAGACACCTGGCCTTCCGGATTCTCCGCTGGTCCTTCGTGGCCGCGTTGCTGGCGATCAACGGCTCGCTCTGGGCCGTGGATGTCTTCATCTGCCGCAGCGCATCTGCGGAGGTTTTCTATGGGCGCTGGGAGGCGGGGATTTACCAGTCGCTGATCGAGGTGGGGGTCCATCTCGACAGCCTGGAGGGCATCGAGGATGGACAGATCGTCGCCAGCGAACGTTATCAGAACCTCAACGAGCGTTGGGAATACCCGCTGTCGCCGCGGGCGATCGTGCTGATGACGGGGAAGCAGGTGCGAAGCGTTCCCACGTCGCTGACGGGCGCGGGCGTCAAGAAAGCGCAAAGCTGGGCTCGTGAGACCGGAACCGTCTACTACGTGCAGCAGAACCCTACTTATCCGGGTCGTATCTGGCATTTCCGCGTCACCCCTGAGCTGGAGGAGACGATCACCGGCTGGCTACCGGCGCCCGAGAGGCCGCAGTTCGAGCTCTTTGTCATGCTGCCCGATCCGATCCCGCAGAACCCCGATCTGCAGTCGCTGAAGTACTATCCCGTCCCCGTCCTGCAGAGCGAAGCCCTCGAGCAGGTAACCCGCCGCGTGCCAAAGGTGCGAGACTGACCTATTCAGAGTGCGGCCCAAGGCACCGGCCGCGACATTCCCCGGGTGGTTGTGGCCCCCCGCTACGTAACATATGGTGCCCGCCCGCCTCGCATGGCCTACGAGTCGCCCATTGCTGCGTCCCCGCCGTCCGCACACCCGCTGGA
>JBGTBZ010000589.1:0-3346 GCA_041749155.1 Phycisphaerae bacterium | reverse complement strand
CAGGTCGCTCCGCAGGCGGTGTTGATCAGGGCGTTGAGGATCGGCCAGTCGGCGATGGCGTCGGAACCGTCTTTCATGCCTTCGGTTTCGCGATTGGGGGAGGCCACGCTGCCGCAATCGAGGTGGTCGCGGCCGATGACGATGGGGGCCTTGACGCGGCCGGACTTCACGAGGTCGTTGAAGAGCAGGCCGGCCTTGTCGCGCTGGCCGAGGCCCAGCCAGCAAATGCGGGCGGGCAGGCCCTGGAAAGCGACGCGCTCGCGGGCGAGTTTTAACCAGCGGTGCAGGCTTTCGTCGTTTGGAAAGAGCTTGGCGAGCTCTTCGTCGATGGTGTAGATGTCCTGCGGATCGCCGGAGAGCGCCGCCCAGCGGAACGGCCCGCGGCCGAGGCAGAACTGCGGGCGGATGTAGGCGGGGACGAAGCCGGGAATTCTGAACGGGTTTGCATCGTTGATCAGCGCGAGATCTCCCGGCGTGCCGGCATAAAAGCACCCCATTTCCCAGGCCTCCTTGGCCCGCTGCCTGATGTTGTTCCCGTAGTCGAAGACGATTGCGCCCTGCTCCTGAAGCAGCAGCATGCAGCCGACGTGATCCGCCATCGTGCCATAGCTGGCCGCGCGATAGTTCTCGGGATCGTTTACGCGTACTTGCGTCCACGCCTCGTAAGACTGCTCATTCCAGACGGGGGGATGCTGGGGCGTGCTCCGGAACGGCCCATCCTCCAGGTATCTCGGCATCCCGGCGGGCACATAGCCATTGAGGGGATCGTGCGCCGAAGTCTGATCCGTGATGACGTCCGGGATGATGTCGCGCTGCCATAGGGTGTGAAGCAGGTCGGCTCCGTTCCCAAACCATCCGATCGAGACTGCGCGCTTCTCGCTCTTTGCCTCGAGCGCCCGCCGGATGGCGGTGTCCAGGTCGCGCTCGATCACGTCCAGATAGCGGTCTTTGACACGCTTCTCGAGCCGATCGATACGCACGTCCGCAATCAGACAAACCCCGCCGTTCATCGTGATCGCCAGCGGCTGCGCCCCGCCCATCCCGCCGCACCCCGCCGTCACGCAGAGCCGCCCCGCCAGCGTCCCGCCGAAGTGCTGCCGCGCGCATTCGGCGAACGTCTCGTACGTCCCCTGCAAAATCCCCTGCGTGCCGATGTAGATCCATGAGCCGGCGGTCATCTGGCCGTACATCATCAGGCCCTTGGCCGCCAGCTCGTCGAAATGCTGCTGCGTCGCCCAGTGGGGCACAAGGTTGGAGTTGGCGATGAGCACGCGCGGCGCGTCGGGGTGCGTGCGCACCACCCCCACCGGCTTGCCCGACTGCACGAGCAGCGTCTCATCCGGCTCCAGCCGCTTCAGCGACTCGACGATGGCATCGAACGCCTCCCACGACCGCGCCGCCTGCCCCCGTCCGCCGTAAACCACCAGGTGATCCGGATCCTCCGCCACCTCCGGGTCGAGGTTGTTCATGAGCATGCGCATCGCCGCCTCGGCCTGCCAGGTCTTGCAGGTCTTGTGGCTCCCTCGCGGCGCGCGGACGGGGCGTGCCCCGCGGGGGGCGGCCATCGCAGAAGACTCGGGAGTCTGGATTCTGTTCATTGTGACTCGACTTGGTTCCGGACCGGAAGGGGATGGTCCCGCTCGAGCGCACTCCGTAGCAGGTCGCAGATCTCCTGGACGTACTGTGGCTCCCGCATTATGAGAACGTAGGTATCGCCGGCTGGCGTAAGAATTCGAATGGTCTGACCCTTAAACGGACCCTCGGAGGGATCGTTGGGAACGTGAAAGTCCAGGAGGCGGTCGCGGGCAAAATGCTGACGGTCGGGCATGCCCATGATCGTCTTGGTAATGGTAAGGCCCGATCGATCGGCGCGCAGCGAAAGCCGTTGCCGGTCACCGCTCACAAGAAACCAGGTGAGGCTTGCAGCGGCGGGCACGGCCATGATGCTCATCATGATCGCGGCTCGAAGAGATGGAACATACTGCGCCCCTGATTCTCGCCAGTACCAGAAAGAGGACGGCACAGCTATCGCGAGCACCCAGGTAACGATGATCCAAGGAACGCGGCGTGCCATCGAGCGCCGAACCAGCTCCACCTCAATGCCATCCTCCAGTTCATGGACACGAAAGCGACCCGGATGCACGGGCAATGCTTCGTAGGAGAGGCGTGGTGTTGAACGGGCGTTCGAGTTCATCTCAAGATCCAAACTTTCCCTCGATGATCAGCTTCTCGATCGCCGCGATGTCCGGGGCCGGCGGACGGTCGGCGGTGCGCCGGGTGACGACGCTGCGGACGGCAGCATGGGCGCGCTCGACGCCCGCCCCGCTCTTCAAGGGACGCTGATACTCCAGCGCCTCGGCAGCGCACAGCAGCTCGATCGCCACAACCTGCCGGCAGCGCTCGATCGCTCGCCGCGCTTTGAGGGCCGACGTCGCCCCCATCGAGTTGTAATCCTCCATCCCCGCGCTCGTCGGGATGTTCGACACGCTCGCCGGATGGGCCAGCCCGATCAGCTCATTACAGCAGGCCGCCGCCACGTACTGGGCGATCATCAACCCCGAGTGCAGCCCCGGCACCGGCGAGAGGTGCGGATTCAGCGGGTTCTGCGCGTCGCTGGCGGCCAGCATGTAATACACCCGCCGCTCCGCGATCCCCGCGATATGCGAAAGGGCGATCGCCAGCACGTCGAGCGCGATCGCAAGCGGCATGCCATGAAAGTTGCCTGCGGAGATGAACTGGCGCCCAGCAGCGACGGAGCCAGTCGCTTCGTCTCTCTCCGCCCCCTTCGTGCCTTCGTGCCTTCGTGCCTCAGCGGAGGCGAATCCTCCGCGCGTGCCTTCCTCCCCAAACACCAGCGGATTATCCGTCACCGCCCCCAGCTCGCGCTCCACGACCGCCCGGGCATAACTGATCGCATCCCACGCCGCCCCCAGCACCTGCGGGGCGCAGCGCAGGGAGTACGGGTCCTGCACGCGCGGATCGTTGTGCAGGTGGCTGGGAATGATCCGGCTCCCCTCGATCAGCGCCGCCAGACGCGCCGCCACCTCGATCTGCCCGCTTTGCCGACGGGCGTCGTGCACCCGGGCGTCGAGAAACACATCCGTCCCCCGGCAGGCGTCGATGCTCATCGCCGCGGCGCACAGGGCGGCGGAGAAGATGCGGTCCACGTCCGCAAGCGCCAGCGCACCGATTCCCGCCATCAGGTGCGTGCCGTTGATCAGCGCAAGCCCCTCCTTCGCCGCCAACTCAATCGGCGCCAGCCCCGCCGCCTGTAACGCCTCGCCGCCTTGCAGCTTGCGGCCGTCGTGCCAGGCTTCGCCTTCGCCGATCAGCACCAGCGCCGCAT
>JBGTBZ010000588.1:0-4177 GCA_041749155.1 Phycisphaerae bacterium | reverse complement strand
GGCGCCGGCGGCGTGGTCGCACCGCGCGTCGAGAGCATCAGTGACGAGCTGCTGGCCCGCATGCCAGCCTCCGGCTACGCCCAAGAGCCCCAGCGGGCCGACTACGTCTACGACGTCCGCGACATGATCGAACTGGCCGGCGGGGCCTTCAAGAGCAAACGCCACGACCGCAATCACTTCACCCGGTCATGGCGCTACAGCGCCAAGCCGTTCGACGTGGCCAGGGATGCCGAGCCCTGCGCAAGGCTCCTGGACCTCTGGCAGACCCAGTCGGACGCCGGCCATGTCGGCGAAGCTGAGATCTGCACGATCAAGCGTCGCAAGGAGACCCTCGCGGCCGCGGCGCAGATGCTGGAGGCCGACCAATTGGCTCTTACCGGCATGTGCATCCGCGTAGAGACGCCCTCGGGTGGCCCCACGCTGGTCGCCTTTACGCTGGGCGAACCCCTGGGAACCGACTCCAGCAGCATCCTGGTGGAGAAGGCGGACCGCGGGTACAGGGGCCTGGCACAGTTCATTTTCAGTGACTTCTGCCGTACCTGCTGGGCGGACCGGCCCTTCGTCAACGCCGGGGATGACTGGGGCGTCGAGACCCTGGCGCGCACCAAGGAGAGCTATCGACCCGTGCGGATGCTCGCCAAGCATGCGCTTACGCGACTGCGCCCGGTCAGCGTCTTCATGCCCGCCCAGCCCTTTGCTGGCCGCCTCGAGGCGACAGGAACCGAGCATTACGAGCCGCTGATCCCACCCGCGGCCCCCGCGCTCTTGCCGCCCGCGGTAGAATCCGCGTCCATGCGCCACCAGCCTGTCATCTTCCGCTCCGCGGAGGTGGCCGACCTACCCGCCGCCATGGCGCTGGAGCAGAAGTGCTTCACCGACGCCTATCCCCTGTCCCGACGGCAACTCCGGCACCTGCAGCGCAGCCGCTCGGCCATATTCGTCGTCGCGGCACGCGAGGACGAGAGAGGCGCCCGTGTCGTTGGAGAGGGCATTGCGCTGCTCCGCCGCCACCGCACGCGCGGCGGCGAATACCGCCTCAGCGGAAGGGTATACACCCTGGCGGTGGACCCGAGCGAGCGCGGCAAGGGCACCGGCCGACGCCTGCTGGAGATCCTGCTTGGCGAGCTGCGGTCCCGCGGGGCTCGGCGCGTCTTCCTGGAAGTGGCGGAGGACAACGGCGCCGCGATAGGGCTCTACCGCGCCTGCGGCTTCGCCAGCATCGGTCGGCTGCCTGACTACTACGCCCCCAGCCGGCACGCAACGCACATGATGAAGCCGCTGGATGCGCAGGGCGAGGCGGTCACCGCGTCATGCGATGCCCAACGCCGACCCTGAGCTTCAAACCGCACCTCACGCGACGCTGGGTGGCGGCTCGATCAGCGCCAACATTGCAAAACTCGCCAGCCAGTGCTCTCCCATGTAGTCCCCAGCCACATGCGGCAGGCTGGCCGCCAGGTGCCGCTCCGCCGCTGACTCAAGCCACTCGCATAGAGCGACACTCTCAGTCGCCGCCGCGATGCCGCGGAAGCACCAGGCACGGCTCAGGTTCAGGCCGTCCAGGTGGACGATCTTCCCATCCGTCCGGTCCGTCACCGCCGCGGGTTCGAATAGCGTCCGTGGCTCGCCATCACCCAGCCGCGGCAGGAAAGACCCCAGCCAGCCGGCGAACTCGGGCCGCGAGAGGATCGTCCGCATGCACATCGCCTCCACCAGCGCCGGCGAGAGAAACTCATCGAGCGACGGCTCCCAGGCCTGACAGTCGGCATCGCTGCCATACCAACGCCGGGCGGCGGTGGCGAGGGCGGCCTCCAGGGTCGAATCGCCGTGAGATACCGCGTACTGGTGTGCCAGCGTGACCGCGAACGCGGTGTTGGAGTGCACGCCGGCGCGGATCGGGTAGGTCGCATTGCCCAGAAACGTCACGAATCGACCGGCAATTAACTCCGCCAGCGGCAGCACTGCCGCGTGCCATCGCCGCCCGGGTTCGTCATCATGCCGCCAGAGCTCATCCGCCAGCATCAGCAGCCACGCCCAGCCGTACGGCCGCTCGAAGCCGCGGGCCAGGGGCCGCTGGAAGTAGGCGATCTCCCCCGCAACGTTCGCCGGCGTCAGCGCCTCCTCAAACCGCGACTCGATTTCCGCCCGCCTCTGTAGATCGGGTTGCAGGCGCCGCAACGTGGCAAGCTGCCAGTAGCCGTGGACGCACGAATGCCAGTCGAAGCTGCCAAAGAACACCGGGTGCATGTCGCGCGGCCTCGCGTAGTCGGCCGGATGGCCCATCACATGGCCAGGCGCATAAGGGAACTCCCGCGCGACGTGGGCGAGCGTGAGAGAGGCGAAGCTCCCAGCACTGGCCGCGGTCAGGCCTTGTCGCGACACCGATTGGGAATCATCGCGGCTCATGAGACGTTCTTGGCACCCTCGACGACTCCCATTGCCCCCTCACGCGGATATCGCGTTCCCGCTGCGGTCCAGCCGGCTTGATAGAGTAACTTCGCATACTCCGTGGCGGTGCGCTCGCGGCCGGTGCCCCAGCACATCATGTGGATGTCGAAGAGCTTGGAGAAGTGCGGCACGCCTGGCTCGGTGATGAGATGCTCGATGATGAACACCCGCGATTCGTCGGGCGCAAACCGGTGAATCGTCCGCAGTATCCTGACGCATTCCTCGTCGTTCCAATCATGCAGAATCAGCTTCATCGTGTACGCATCAGCCGGGGGGACCTCCTCAAACATGTTCCCCGCTACGTAGCGGCAACGCGCTTCAAGGCCCAGCTTCCCTGCCCATAGCCGCGACTTGTCCTGGATCACTTCCGGCCGTTCCAGCACGACGCCGCTCAAGTTCGGGTAGGCCTTCAGGAGGCCGCAGGCCAGGTGTCCATGGCCGCCGGCGACATCGCAGATGGTCTTGATCTTCTCGATCCCCGCGCCCGCCAGGGCATCCACCGCCCAGGCGGTCTGCATCGCGGAATAGCTGCTCATCGCCTCGTCGAAGACGCTGGCGTACCCCTTTTCTGCGACGGCGTGCTCGAAAGCCATGCGACCAAACTCGCGGACAAAGGCGTTCTGTTCCCCATCCCGCACCATGGCGGGCAAGTGCTTCCACAGGGCGTAGTGTTCCGGCCCTTCCTCCAGCAGGGCCATGCCGCGCAGAGTCTGCGGGTGATCGGCCAGCAGGAAGCGTCCCGCCTCCGCCAGCGAAAACCGCTGGTCTTCTTCTTCGTCTAGAAGCTCCAGGCAACCCAGCGCCCGCATCAGGCGGTAACCCAGCGCCTCATCGAGCCCCAGTTCGCGCGTTACCGCGGCGGCGGTGTTTGGTCCGTCGCGCAGGGCTTCGAACACACCGAGGCTGACGCCTGCATAGAGGATCTGACTCTTCCACCGTCCGAAGATCAAGTCGATGACCGCACCGGGATCGCTCGCCATGAGTTGCTCCTGGCCTTCAGCTATTCATACCGCCGCACGACGATCGTATCGTTCTGCCCCCCAAAACCGAAGTTGTTGCTCGCCGCCACGTCCACCTTCGCCGCCCGCGACTTGTTGGACACGTAGTCCAGGTCGCATTCCGGGTCCGGGTGGTGCAGGTTCATCGTCGGCGGAAGCATGTTGTCGCGGATCGCAAGGATGCAGCAGATCAGCTCGACGGCGCCCGCGGCGGCGATCAGGTGGCCCATCATGCTCTTGATGCTGCTGACCGGGATCCGCCGCGCCGCCTCGCCGAAGACCGCCTTGATCGCCATCGTCTCCGTCGAATCGTTCTCACCGGTGCCGGTGCCGTGGGCGTTGATGTAATCGACCTCCTTGGGGCTAATGCCCGCGTCTTCCAGCGCCAGGCGCATGGCGGTAATCGCTCCCTCGCCCTGCGGGTGCTGGTCGGTGATGCGGAAGGCGTCCGCCGTGCTGCCGTAGCCGATCACCTCCGCCAGGATGTTCGCGCCGCGCCCCTGGGCGTGTTCCAGCGTCTCCAGGATGACCATCCCCGCCCCTTCGCCCAGGACAAAGCCCTTGCGCGTCGCGTCGAACGGCCGCGAGGCGGCGGGGGGGTCGTCGTTCATCTCCGACAGCGCCGTCAGCCGGTTGAACCCGGTCACGCCGAGCTGGTGGATCATCGAATGCGCCCCGCCGGCGATCATCACGTCCGCATCACCCCGGCGGATGATCTCTGCCGCCTCACCCAG
>JBGTBZ010000587.1:0-3217 GCA_041749155.1 Phycisphaerae bacterium | reverse complement strand
GCCAGCGCACCTCCGACGCCGGGCGTGCAGGCGGTGCCCCGGGCGGTCAGCGACGGCATTCCGGAGCTCGTTTTGCTCTATCCCGATGGCACGGCCTATCGCGGGCGTATCTGGGTTGCGCAGCGGCGGCTGGTGGAGATGCACGTTAGCGCCGAGCGGCTGCCGATCGACCTGCTGGGGGAGTTTGAGCGGATGTTCGATTGAGGATGTCTCATCGCAGGCCGGCGAGCTCCTCCTCGTCGGCCTCGCCCTTTACGAATCGCCGCACGTTGAGATCTTCGGTGGTCTGAATCTGCTCGGGCGTGCCGTCGAAGATGAGCTTTCCGTGATGGAGCATCACGAGGCGGTCGGCGACCTTCAGGGCGTTGGCCATGTCATGGGTGACGACGATGCTGGTCATCTGCAGCTCGCGCTGGAGCTTTAAGATCAGCTCGCTGATGGCATCCGAGCGAATCGGGTCCAGCCCCGTGGTCGGCTCGTCGTAGAGCACGACCTTGGGATCCATGACGATCGCCCGGGCCAGTGCGACGCGCTTGCGCTGGCCACCGGAGACCTCGCTGGGCATCTTGTGCCCAACCTCAGGAAGGCCGACACGCTCCAGCATCTTCTGAGCCCGCTTCTGAATCTCATCGGGCGGGAGCTTCGTGTGCTCGATCAGCGGGAAGGCGACGTTCTGCAAGTTGGTCAGGGAGTCGAAGAGGGCTCCCATCTGAAAGAGAAAGCCCATCCTGATGCGCTGCTGCATCAGCTCCCGGTCGCGCAGGCGGTCGATGCGCACCCCGTCGAACCATACCTCGCCCTGGTCGGGCTTCAGAAGGCCCACGATGTGCTTGATGAGCACGCTCTTGCCGCTACCGCTGGCCCCCAGGATCACCAGCGTCTCCCCCTCGATCACGTCAAGGTCGATGCCGTCCAGCACGATCAGCCGGCCGAAGCGCTTGTGGAGGTTGACGAGGCGAATCAACGGCATGGGCGGTACGAGCAAGGCGGAGGGCTGGCGGTGAAAGGATACCGGCGGCACTTCCTCCTTCAGCCATCCGCCTTCCCTCCTGCATCAAAACAGGCTCTGCGGCGGGCCGTAAATCCCCTCATACAGGTCGCGCAGCAGCTTGGCGAAGAAGAAGTTGAGGATGATGATCGCAAGGAAGCTTGCCACGAAGCTCTCCGTGCAGGCGCGCCCCACCCCACTGGCCCCGCTGCCGCAGGTGAAGCCCTTGTAGCAGCTGATCAACCCGATCGCCCCGCCGAAGAAGAAGCTCTTGAAGATCCCCTCCATGAGCTGCCACGTCTCGATTCCCTGAGCGCTGTATCGCCAATACGGCTCGGCGGCCACCCCCAGGAATTTGGTCGAGACGACCCAGCCACCAAGGATGCCCAGGATGTCGCTGTAGGCCGTCAGCATCGGCGTCAGCAGCACGCAGGCGACGAACCGCGGCACCACCAGGAAGCGGATCGGGTCCGCTCCCATCACCCGCAGGGCGTCGAGCTGCTCGGTGACGTTCATCGTGCCCAGTTCCGCCGTCAGGGCCCCGCCAACCCGGCCGGCGAGCATGACGGCGGCCAGGACGGGGCCAATCTGCTTGACGACGGTCAGGCCGATGACGCTGCCGATCCGCTCCTCCTGGCCCAGGGCGACGAACTGCGCGAAGGTCTCGATGGCCATGACCATGCCGATGAAGGCCCCGGTGACGGCGACAACGGGGACGCTCTTGACCCCGACGTCGTACATCTGGGCCAGGAGGCTCCGGAGCGTCTGGGCACGCCAGAAGCTGCGCGCCAGCCACTGGAACGTCTTGCCGCAGAAGATGAAAAAGTCGCCGAAGGTGGCGAGCACGCCCTGTGCTTCGGCGCCGACGCGTGCGACCAGGCTGGCGGGCATTGCGGCAATCGTAGCAGCAAGGCCGCCGCGGCTGGCTCGGGCGGGCGGGTGGCGTCACCTTCCCCCGGAGGATGGGGGCTGCCTGCGCAGTTTTTGCCCACCCCGCTTCTTGCATCTCCGGCCGATTGGCCCTAACTTGTGGGCTAACCCACCGGCGGACAGGATGTTCGCCCTTCTCTTGCCGATTCCACGCTGCATGGAGGTAGCTGGCAATGGCTGATCAAACTCATCTCGCGTCTCTTCCCGCCCGCGCCCTCATGCGCGTTGCACTCTTCGCTGCCGCCTCCCTTGCTGGGGTGCCCATGCTGGGGTGTGCCGATACCGTCACCTTCTCCCGCAGCGAGAACGCCGTCGCCGGCACGCTGCTCAGCGAGGGTGAGGCGGATGAAGCGGCCATCATCTACGCCAACCAGGTCCGCCGCTCGCCCAAGGATTACCGGGCGCACTACAACCTGGGCCGGGCCCAGGCGGCGACCGGCCGTACCGAGGAGGCCATCCGCTCCTTCAGGACGGCGCTGGAGGTGATGCCCCTGACGCACAGCGGCCAGAACGATGACCAGTTCCGCTTTTTCATCGTCGATGAGCTCTCCAGCGCCCTGGCGGAGCACGACTCAGACGGGGCCCAGCTCACCGCGATCGAGGGTCGCAGTTCCGGAGATAAGACTCTAAAGCTGCTCGTGGCCATGACTTACGCCAAAGGCGGTGATCCTGACAATGCCATCCGCACCTTCAACGAGGCCGTCCTCCTCGACCGCGATGACCCGCAGATCCCCAAGCAGTTCGGCCTCTACCTGGAGAGCATCGCCCAGGCCGACTACGCCCAGCAGCAGCTCCGTCGCGCATACCGCCTGAACTCGCAGGACGAGGAAGTGGCCGCGGCGCTTCGGCGGCTGGGGATCATCCCGGGCCCGGCGATCCTCAGCGCCACGCAGTTGAGCAAGCCGACTGTTCCGTTGGGACCGCTGCCGGAGGTTAAGTGGGAGAAGCAGGCCCAGCAGCAGGGCGCCGATGCCGGTGAAGGCACCGCCCAGCAGGCTCCCCCGCGAAAGACACTCAACTGAACCCCCTCGGCGTCGGGCTGTGCCCCGTGCAACGCCCGACGCCCGACAAGCTTTGCTGCTCCTTCTGGTTGGCGAGTGCCATCGTCCGCGATCGGACGGTGGCATTCGTCGTTCGCCCCCGGCCCGCGGCCCGTTCGGTCGCCGGCCGCTCACAAGGTATGATGGCGGGCGCATGGCCGCTTCGAACCGCAGGAAGCCCGTGGCAAGATCCAGCAAAGGGAAGTCTTCCGCGAAGAAACGGCCTGCCAAGCCCGCTGGCGCCAGGAAGCTGCCGCGC
>JBGTBZ010000586.1:0-2316 GCA_041749155.1 Phycisphaerae bacterium | reverse complement strand
GAGCTGCCGGAGTTCGGCCGCGGCGTGCTGGACATGCTCCGCGAGCCGCTGGAAGGCGGCGAGATCACCGTCAGCCGCGTCCACGGCTCCACGCGATTTCCCGCCGATTTCATGCTCGTCGCCGCCATGAACCCCACGCATGCCGGCGGCGGCAACCCCGTGGACGGCAAGCGCGACGGCTACCTCGATCGCCTCAGCGGCCCCCTACTGGACCGCATCGACCTGCACATCGAGGTGCCCGCCGTGCAGTTTCACGAGATGAGCAGCCGCCAGCGCGGCACCGACTCGACGACGATGCGACGGCAGGTGGAGGCGGCGCGCCAGCGCCAGCTCGATCGCTTCGGCGATCCCGCCATGACCAACGCCCGGATGGATTCCAAGAAGCTCAACAGGTTCGTCGAGCTCTCGGACGCCAGCCTCCTGGTCATGAAGCAGGCGATGCAGGAGCTGGGCCTCTCCGCCCGCGCCTACGACAAGGTCCGCCGCGTCGCCCGCACCATCGCCGACATCGACGGCTGTGCCGAGGTTATCGAGACGCACCTGGCCGAGGCGGTGAGCTACCGGCTCCTGGATCGGAAGTTCTGACGGGCCGGGGAGTTGCCCGCCAGAACCTCTGCAACCTGCCGGGCGGTCGCGTCGCCGGGCGTCTCGGATGTGGATCGCATCACCGCCGCCCGCAGGATCGCCCGACGCGTGGGTCCCATGCGACCCCCGCCGCTGAGGCGGCCGCCCAGCTTCAACAACAGCCGCTCCGCCGTCTCCAGGTCCGCTTGTGGGCGCAATGGCCCGCCGTTCGTCGAGTTGGCCACCCGCCGAATCATTCCGGCCCTTTTCCTTGGCATTTGTCGTACTCCTCGTGAACTTCAACCTCGCGGGGAACGGAACATCCTGTCCGCCGAGAGATCGCCCGTGTCCTCTCAAGGGTTGTGCCTAGCCTGAGTCGATCGCGCACTTGGCCGTCGGTCCTGTAACGTCGCGTCTGAGCCGCTGGCAGGCCGTGTCGCGGCCTTGAGCGCGGCCCGACGCCACGGGTCATCCGACACTTCGCCCACCATCCACCGCGCATCAACGACAAACCGGCCGACTGAACGCCGCGCAGGCCCGTACCGCCGCGCCGAAACTCTGCGATTTAGCGCAAGCTCACCCCTGCGATCGTCCAGCCTCGTCATGGCTGAACCGTCTGATGTGAAGAAGCCTTCAGGCACTGGGCCTGAAGGCTTTTGTCTTCGCCGCGATGCGCTTATTCGATCAGCGCCCGGATGTTTTCCACCGGAACGCACTGCTTCCACACCATCTGCAGGTTTTGGGGCGTGCCGTCCTCGTCGTTGCTGTAGTACACGCTCGACGTGCTGGCGACGATCCCAATGACGTGCCCCGCATCGTCAAAGAGCGGCCCGCCGCTGGATCCGCGGGCGTAGTCGGCGGTGATCGTGATCCAGCGCGAGTTGCCCTGCTGGGGGCTGACGTACTTCCGGGAGACTATGCCTTCCGTCAGCGTGTAATAGCGGCTGTCGGCGTGGTGAATCACCCGCACATTCTGTCCGACCCGGGTGCCTGTCGCCAGCGTCAGCGGCTTGAACGTCGCTCTCTGGCCGTGCTGGTCGACCGGCTCGATCCGTACGATCGCCACGTCCGCCGCCTTGTCGCCGGCGAGGCTCTCGACCACCGGGAAGACGCGGCCGTCACTGGTCATCACAAAGAGCGAGCGCTTGTCCTCCTGATCCACAACGTGGTAGTTCGTCACCACTACCCCGTCGCTTGTCAGGAAAAAGCCCGTCGCCCCGCCCGTGTGCCAGTTCGTGCACCGCGGACACTTGTACGCCGAGCCCACGACCACGACGGACTCTCGCGCCTGGCCGTACAAGGCGTCCGAATTGACCCGCGAGGTTGCGTGGGTCGCCCGGTTGCTCGCCTGGGCGGGCGCATCCGGCAGATCCAGGTCACAGGCCTTGTTGGAAAGTCCCTGCTTGATGACGTCGAACTCGGCGGCCCGCCCGCCGTCGATCAGCGCGATGGAGCCCTGAAGCAGGGCGTTTTCGAGTTGGCGGTCGTCGATCCACTCATCCCCCGCCGCCGCGGGGGCGGCGTTTGCTCCAGCCGGGGCGGCATCCTGGCCCAGCGTGGGAGCCAGCGGGAGCAGGATAAGGCCGAGCAGGAGGGCTGGAATAGGGCAGCGAAGCATCCAAGAAGCATAACACACGCCGCTGCTGGGTCACCACGATCCCCCGCCCCCACCCCCGAATCCGCCACCGGAGAAGCCCCCGCCGCCCGAGAACCCGCTGAAGCCGCCCCCGGCCCCGCCGCCGCTTCCGCCGG
>JBGTBZ010000585.1:0-4884 GCA_041749155.1 Phycisphaerae bacterium | reverse complement strand
GCGCCCGCCCGGCCGGTCTGGCTGCGGGCCGTCGATCCGCCGCGCATCGCCCGGCTCCTGGCCCTTCGACCACGTCCGGATCCGCTCCGCCCAGGTGCCCAGTTGCTCGTCGGAATAGCCGCTGACATAGATCTGCTCCGCTCCGTGCAGCCGCATGTACATGAAGTCCGCCGTCACATCCTCCGCCAGCGGCCATTTCCCCGCGGTCTCGGCGATGCACAGCGCCACGTTGTGCTCGCGCAGCAGCTTCACGAAGCGATCCGTCGCGAACGATTCGTGCCGCACCTCCATCGCATGCCGGACAGGGCGGTTTGCGTCCACCTCCAGGTAAGGCGTCGTCACCCGCGGCTCGTGCCGCGCCCCCAGCAGCGCCGCCGCCTGCGTGTCGTTCGGCAACAGCGCCAGGAACTCGCCGATACGGTCTGCCTCGAACTTCATGTTCGGCGGAAGCTGCCAGAGGATCGGGCCCAGCTTCTCGCGTAGGTAGAGCACGCCCGAGGCGAAGAAGTTCGCAAGCGGCAGCTCGGCATTGGCCAGCCTCAGGATGTGCGTGATGTATCGCCCCCCCTTTATCGCGAACTGAAAGTCGCCGGGCGTCTGCTCGTACCACGCCTTCCATGACGGCAGGAGCTGCATGCGGTAGAACGTGCCGTTGATCTCGAGGCTGCCGTCCAGCGTGCGCGACGCATATTCCAGCTCCCGCTTGGTGGGCCACTTCTCGGGATAGAAGACCCCGCGCCATGGGGCGTAGGTCCACCCGGAAATGCCGACGCGAATGCGGCCCGCCATCCCCCCACTCTACCACGGCGGCGGGTCGCGGCGACGTCCCATCCCTCAGCCGGGGCCGACGAGCGCGAGGCTGTTTTCCTATACAATCCCCGCACCAGTGCCGCCCTCGCGGCGCGAAGCCGGTTACGCCAGCCCCACCGCCATGAATCACAACCCGATGGTCGATGCCTACATCGAGAAGGCCCAGGCGTTTGCGCGGCCGATTCTCGTCAAGCTGCGCTCGCTGTTTCACAGGGCCTGCCCGCAGATCGAGGAAAAGCTCAAGTGGAGTGTGCCCAGCTTCGAATACCAGGGCATGGTCGGAGGATTCGCCGCCTTCAAGAACCACGTCTGCTGGGGGCTCTGGAAGTCGGCGCTGCTCGACGATCCCACCGGCGCGCTGCAGACGCGCGCCGCATCCGTCATGGGCGCGGGGAAGATCGCCAGCGTCAAGGACCTTCCGCCGGACAAGGTCATGCTCGATCTCATCCGGCAGGCGGTGAAGCTCAACGAGCAGGGCGTCAAGCTTGCGCGGCCCAAGCCGGCGGCGAAGTTGGCGCCGCGGACGCCCGCCGACCTGGCCGGAGCGCTCAGGTCCCACCCCAAAGCCGCGGGCGCGTTCAAGGCGTTTCCGCCCAGCCATAAGCGCGAGTACATTCAATGGATCACCGAGGCCAGGCAGCCCGCGACGCCCCAGCGCCGGCTGGAGCAGGCAGTGGTCTGGATCTCGGAGGGAAAGCAGCGCAACTGGAAGTACATGCCGGCCCGCAAGTCGTGATGAGTCGAGGGTTGGAAGCATCGTTCTCTCCTGACGAGCAGCTGACGCCGCTTCCGGCCAGAGGTCGCGGGCCGCGCAGGGGCGCACTTCATCCCTCTCTCGGCGGTGCGCGAAAATGGTCACAATCGCGCACCAGAAAATCCGCATCGCCACTGGCGTTGCAGAATCGCCACTTCCTCCACGATTTTTGAGGCTTCGGTCGCCGGACGATGCAGTGTGCCACGTGGCACACTTCGGGATCCGGCCCGCAAATGAATCGGCGCAGACCAGCGGCCTTGCCCGCGTGGGAGTGTGCCACGTGGCACAATTCTTCCGCGCCTGGTGGGGCGCGATCTCCAATGTGTGCCACGTGGCACACTCATGGCGGTCGATATGACAGGGTCGTCGCGGAAGCGCAAGGCCTAACGAGGGCTCGGTGCGCGAAAATGGTCACGACCGCGCAACACGCCGCCGCCAGCCCCGATGGCAGCCCTCCAAACGCTATGTTTTCCCAGAATTCTTTGGGCACGCCGGTGCGCCCTTTCGACCACCCCGGCCCTGGCTCGCGGCCGGTACCTCTCGCCGCTATCCTTCGCGAGAAGGCCACGTGAGGAGATGAATCGATGCGAACCAGCCTGTTTTTGACCTGTCTGCTGATGCTGATGACCACCCAGCCCCTTTCCGCGCCCGCGGCGGGGCAGCGCGCAGCCGCGGAGCATTCCATGCCGCAGGAAGACCACATGGCCTGGTGGCGCGAGGCACGCTTCGGGATGTTCATCCACTGGGGCGTCTACGCCGTGCCCGCCGGCCGCTGGGAGGGCCAGGCCCGCCCCAACATCGGCGAATGGATCATGGAGAACGCCCGTATCCCCGTCTCCCAGTACGAGCCGTTGGCGGAGCGCTTCAACCCGACGGAGTACGACCCCGCGGAGTGGGCGAAGATCGCCCGCGAGGCGGGGATGAAGTACATCGTCATCACCAGCAAGCACCACGACGGCTTTGCCCTGTGGGATTCGAAGCTCTCGGACTGGGACGTGATGCGCACGCCGATGAAGCAGGACCTGCTCGCGCCGCTGGCGGAGGCTTCGCGTGAGGAGGGCCTGCGTTTCGGCCTGTATCACTCCATCATGGACTGGCACCACCCCGACTACACCCCGCGCCGCGCGTGGCATGACACCGCCGCCGGCGAGCCGGATTTCGACCGGTTCCGACAGTACCTGCACGGCCAGGTGCAGGAGATCATCGAGAACTACCAGCCCGACATCCTCTGGTTCGACGGCGAGTGGGAGAGCACCTGGACGCACGAGCACGGCAAGGCCCTGGAGCAGCACGTCCGCGATCTGAAGCCCGGCATCGTCATCAACAACCGCGTCGGCAAGGCCCGCAGCGGCATGGCGGGCCTGGACCGGCCCGACATGGAGAAGCTGGGGGATTTCGGCACGCCGGAGCAGGAGATCCCCTCCACCGGCCTGCCCGGCGTGGACTGGGAGTCGTGCATGACCATGAACGACACCTGGGGCTACAAGGTGGACGACGTCAACTGGAAGAGCACGCGCACCCTCATCCGCAACCTCATCGAGTGTGCCAGCAAGGGGGGCAATTACCTGCTGAATGTCGGCCCGACCGCGGAGGGCCGAATTCCTGACGCCAGCATTGAGCGGCTCCGCGGGATTGGCCGGTGGATGGACGTCAACGGCGAGGCCATCTACGGCACGCAGGCCGGCCCGTTCAAGCGCCTGCCCTGGGGACGGGCGACCCGCAAGGGCCAGGTGATCTTCCTGCACATCTACGACTGGCCCGCCAACCACGTACTGGATGTGCCGTTGACGCGGGGTGTTCAGAAGGCATGGCTGCTGGCCGACCCGCAGCGGGCCCTGAGCGTCTCAACCAGCGCCGGCGGCACCTCGGTGAAGCTCCCGCCGGTGATGCCGGATGAGGATGCCACGGTCATCGCCCTCCAGATCAGCGGCGAGCCGCAGGTCATCCCCGTTCCCAATGCGTCGCAGCGGGACGGCGGCGTCATCGAGCTCCTGGCCGGCGATGCAGACCTGAACGGCGGGGTACACCTCGAGCAGTTCGAGGGCAGGCACAGCGTCGGCTACTGGGTCAATCGCGACGCCACGGTGAGCTGGGAGGTGCGTGTAAACCAGCCGGGCGCGTTCAATGTCGAGCTGGAGTTCGCCTGCGAGCCCGTCAGCGCCGGGAGCCGCATCGCCCTGGTCGGCGGCGCCCAGCCGCTGGAGTGGGAAGTACCCGCCACCGGCGGCTGGCGTGATTTCGTCACCACCAACATCGGCACCATTCGACTCGACGAGCCGGGCCTGCTGACCCTGGGCGTTGAAGCCCGCACCAAGCCCGGGCTGGGCGTCATGAACCTGCGGCGGATCGTCCTGACCCCGGCGAACTAGCCCGCTGCCGCGGAGGCTGGCGCAGCCGGAACGTGAACTGGTGCCCCGGCTCCTGCAGCCACTGGTCATACAGCGGTGAATAGGTGCGCACACGTACCGTCTGGCCGTCTGGCAGGAACTCCATCAGCCGCATGAACCCGCCGCCGCCGTCGGAGCGCATCTGGTAGTTCGAGAGAATCTGGTGGGTGATGGTTCCCGTGTCGTTGCGCGTGCTCAGGTAGCCCGAGCCTCCGCCCAGGGCGTGGCCGCAGAGCACAAGCGCGAAGTTGTGCCGCCGCACCAGCTTTTCCCAGAGCTGCTCTCCATCGTTCACCCCGCCGGGCGTCCCGTAGCGATGCGGGTTGTGCTCGCCGCCATCCGCCTGGTTGAAGCGGGTGCCGTTCTGATTCAGGTAGGCGTGCGTGATCAGGATTCCGGCACGATCCGGGTGCGCCGCCATCACCCGGTTGGCCCAGTCGATCGTCTCCTGCCGCGGGCCCCATTCCAGGGCCAGGATGATCCATTTGCGTCCCCCGGCTTCGAACAGGTGGAATGTGTTGTCCAGTTCTTCTTCCTCCATCGCGCCGCCGAAGCCGGGCTGGCTGGAGAGCGCGTCAAAGGCGAAATACTCATTCACCATCGACTCGCGCGTGCTGGCATCGCCGCCGGGGCCGTAGTCGTGATTGCCCACCGCCATGGCGTATGGCACCACGCCTTCCAGCCGGGCCATGGCAGAGCGGGCGCGGGCCCACTCCGCCCGCGAGTTGGTGTTTACGATGTCCCCCAGATGGACCGCGAAGCGGATGTTGCGCGCCTCGGCGTTCTGGGCGATCCAGTCCGTCTGCAGATGAAACGTCCCGGGGTAGGTCTGGGCGTAATACTGCGTATCCGGCAGCACCGCCAGCGTCCACGACCCGGGGATCAGGTCTCCGCGCTGCGGCGGGGGGGTTGCCCGCGGCAGCATGGCCCGTC
>JBGTBZ010000584.1:0-3448 GCA_041749155.1 Phycisphaerae bacterium | reverse complement strand
GGGAGGAGGCCGAGGCATTCGCCGGGCTCGAGGGCGGCAGCGGCGGCCTCGCAACCGAGCGGATGTGGCGCTCGGTCGGCGGTCGGGACGCGGGCTCGATCCTGCGCGAGGCGGTCAAGGGGCGGCGCAACATCCTTGTCTCGGGCGGTACCTCGACCGGCAAGACGACATTCCTTAATGCGCTCCTCGCCGAGATCCCGCCAGACGAGCGACTGATCCTGATCGAGGACACCGCCGAACTGAAGCTGCGCCACGCCAACGCGGTGGGCCTGATCGCGGCCCGCGGAGGACTGGCGGAGGCGGATATCTCGGTCGAGGACCTGCTGATCGCGGCGCTGCGCATGCGGCCCGACCGGATCATCCTCGGCGAGCTTCGCGAAAGCGAGGCGTTCACGTTCCTGCGCGCGGTCAACACCGGACACCCCGGCTCGATGACCACGATCCATGCCGACACGCCTGAGCGAGCGATCGAGCAGCTCGCGCTGCTTGTGCTGCAAGCGGGCTCACGCCTGGGGCGGGACGACGTACGGCACTACGTGCGCCAGAGCATCGATGTGTTCGTGCAGCTCGAGCGGCGGGGCGGAAGGCGAAGGGCCGCTCAGATGCTGGTGGCGGAGTGACACGATGGCGCTGCTCGTGAGCGGTTCGTCGCTTTTCGACGTATCTGGCGGGTCCGCGCTCCAGGGGGGCGTCGATTGGCTAAGCGGCACGCTCTTGGGAAGCCTGGCGGCCGGCCTCTGCGTGATCGCGATCGCGGTTGTCGGGATGTTGATGTTTGGTGGCCGGCTGCCTCTGCGGCGCGGGGCCCGGGTGGTGCTGGGGTGTTTCGTCTTGCTGGCAGCCCCGATCATTGCAGCGGGGCTGGCGGAATTGGGAGGCGGCAATGTGCCACTAGCCGAACAGCGGGACATCGAACTGCCGGACACACCTGCTCGGCCTAGTCTTCCGCCCGCGGGTTATGACCCATATGCGGGCGCATCGTTGCGGCAGGATTGAAGAGGGCTAGAAATGCCAGCACCCGTGCCCAGACGTTCACATCAGCAAATGGGTCGTTAGGGGTCGGTCTGCTTACACTTGGCGAACGGAAGCAAGCGGACGTAGGGACGCGGGAGTACGTTAGAGGCCTCAAGTCTCTCCGAGGGTCGGCGCAACCCGGACTAGAAACACGAACCGCGCCGAAGTGCCCATTGTCAAAGCTCCTCCTATTCCCGTTCAGAGCAGCTCATGCAGGTTGACCCGTGGTACTCATTCTGAAGCGGTTTTTATCGTGGCGTCGACGTTTGAAGTGACGAGTCGAGTGCTATTTGTTGGCTCCGGATTCGGGCGGGTTCTGCAGCGGCTTGAGCAAGCTAGCGACCACAAGCCGCGCGGTCTTCCGGCCAATTCCCTCGCCGGCATCGTTGGAGAAGCGATAGTGAACCCCCCCCAGCATACGGGCGTCGGAGACCTGCTTCACCGCTTCATCCCAGCTCTTGACCGAATGCATGACAATGTTCGGATTCATGCCGGTAATGCGCACCGGCGTTGACGGAGGTATGCCGCCAACGAGCTTCAACACCTCGGCCTGAACGGCGACCGCCGTGCAGTGCCCGCAGGGATATTCGGGAAAGTTGGGAGTCGAGAGCAGAGGCAGCCAACCAGCGTCAGGCTTGGTCGCGTCATTGCCGTCACGATCGCCGTTGCGGATGGCCGTGATCGGGCGCCAGAAATTGTACTTGAGCTTGGCGACGATCATTACCTGCACGGCATCGTCCATCGCCATCTGGTACAGCGCCAGGAGCCGCGCATTGTCGACCTGACGGCGGCCGGGACCATCGGCGATCAGCCGCACCATCGGGGACAGGTCGTAGCCCTGTCGGTGCCGTGCAAGGAGCGACTGGACGGGTGTGCGTTCGTCGCTGTTGCGCCCGCCGAGGCGCCGCACTTCCTCGTAATCGCGAGCCCAGGTGACGCTGGTAAGGGGTGGCGGGGGAGGGGCGATCACAGTGTTCAGGTTCTTGATCGCCCATGGCTTGAATGCAGCCCAGTAGGGCTCGGTTGAGGGCGGGGACGCACCGATCCATTCTCCCGGCGACGTGCGCGGCCGGTACGGTTGCTGCTCGATTTCAGGGTCCACGCCTCCGGCCGTCATCACCGCTTGCGCCGCTTGTTCACCAACGACAGTGCCCGCCTGCTTGGCCGTTCCATCGGCAATCTGCGCCATCGCTAGGGCGTAGCCCTCCTCGAGGTGGCTCTTGTTTTGCGGGTAGTGGTGCAACAATACCTTGAACGCGGCAGTGGCGGCCGCCGCATCTTGGGAGGCGGTCGGTTCGGCTACCGGGAAATTCAAGTAGGTCTGATAGCGGCGATCAATCGCGTTGACTGCCTCGAACATCGCGAGCGCGGCACGCGCCGATGCACGCTGCACCTCCGGCGGAGACGGCATGGAGGCTATCTGCTGAGCTAGGTTGAACTTGTTCGCGATCTCCCACCAGTCGGTCACGGTGTCCGCCAATGCCGGAGTCGGGATGGAGATGACGGCCGCTGCCGCGGCCCCAGCTGCTGTTTTCCAATTCGCATGCATTGCTTGCCTCCCAGAGTTGCGCGTCTGAGTTTGGCAGTGTATTATACGAGTACAACAGCTGGTGGCATGATTATGAGCATCAAAGACATGATTGCGCGTTGCATTGAGCGGATGCGCGGCGGCGCATGCGCCACCTGTGACAACCGTGCGCTCTGCCCCGCCGGACAATGGCAGCGTGCTTTCGCTCCTGCGAAAGAGGAACGCTCGAGAATAGCGGAGAGCGGTGGGCTGCTCACCCTTCTTTCCGCCATGGTACAATCGTTCGCACGGCCGTCTCCGGCGGTGAGATGCTTCAGAAAAGAGGTCGAGGATGTTATCGAGCCGCTGCTCGGTACGGCCGAGGTGAACATCGAGCAGGTTGCACGCCAGCTGGGAATGAGCCGCCAGACGCTGTACCGGCGATTGCGCGACGAAGGCGTGACTTTCCAGGAACTGCTTGAAGAAAAGCGGCGGCAGCTCGCGATCCGTTACCTCGGCCTCGATCGACTGTCGGCGAAGGTGGTCGCCTATAAACTCGGTTTCTCCGACCCTGCGGCGTTCAGCCGGGCGTTCAAACGCTGGACCGGAGTCAGCCCGAGCAAGTTCCGCCTGGCATAATCGCTCGCGCTTGCTTGGGCGCCCCCGGTCTCTCTGGTGCGAGACGGGCTAGGTGTGCCTTTCACCAGTTGCGGCGGTTGGGGCCACGTCAGAAGTGGCGGCGGAGCGGGAGGGATTCGAACCCTCGATACGGTTTTGCCGTATACTCACTTTCCAGGCGAGCGCCTTCGACCACTCGGCCACCGCTCCGCATGCCTGGGCAGGCCGCGCGCCCTAACCCGGCGGTTGCGGGCTGGCAAGCGCATCGGCTAGCGCTCTGCGCGATGACCCGCCGTTTCGGCCACCCGC
>JBGTBZ010000583.1:0-1575 GCA_041749155.1 Phycisphaerae bacterium | reverse complement strand
GGGCACGTTGCAGAGATCTATGACGCGGACCCCCCGCACAGGCCGGCAGGCTGCCTGGCGCAGGCGTGGAGCGTGGCGGAGCTGCTGCGGGCGTGGCGGCTGATGAAAGGCTGAGCGCGAAGCCTAGGGCCTCTCTTGGCGAAAAAGCCAGATTGCGATCGGTTTCATGTCGCGGGAGGAAACGACGCACTCTGGGCTGCCAGCGGCTTTACACTGGACCTATGCCGTTTCGTACAACCGTCGACGCGATCATGCTGGAGCAGCGGGCTGCGGGGTTTCGCACGCGCTCGATCAAGGCGGAGAGCAAGATGCAGGCGCTGCGGCTGGCGCTTTCGATGATTGATCTGACGACGCTTGAGGGGAAGGATTCGCCGGAGAAGGTCCGGGGACTCTGCCGCAAGGCGATTCGGCCCTATGAAGGCACTCTTCCCGCAGGTGCGGAGCCGTTGCCATCGGTGGCGGCGGTGTGTGTGTATCCCGCGCTCGTTGAGCTCGCGCGGGCGTATCTGGCGGGAACGGGTGTGAAAGTGGCTTCCGTGGCGACGGGATTCCCCAGTGGGCAGTATCCGCTGGACATTCGCCTCGCGGATGTTCGGCAGGCCGTCGAAGCCGGGGCCGATGAGATCGACATGGTGATCAACCGCGGCGCGTTTCTGGCGGGCCGATTCGGGGAGGTCGCTGAGGAGATCCGGGCCGTACTTGAGGCGTGCGGCACGGCCCATCTGAAGATCATCCTCGAGACGGGGGAGCTTGAGACCTACGACAATGTTCGCCGGGCGAGCGATCTGGCGATCGAGGCTGCGATGAGCGCGAACGCCGCCTCGTCGCCAGTTGATGGCGCTGTGTTCATCAAGACCTCGACCGGCAAGGTGACTCCCGCAGCGACGATGCCGGTGACGCTGGTGATGCTTGAGGCGATCCGCGATCATTTCCTGCAAACGGGTGTTCGAATCGGCATGAAGCCGGCTGGCGGCATCCGTGACGCCAAGGCGGCGGTGCAATACCTGGTGATGGTGAAGGAGACGCTGGGCGATGCCTGGCTCTCGCCGCACCTGTTCCGCTTTGGCGCTTCCACGCTGGCGAACGATCTGCTTCGACAGATCGTGAAGCAGATGACCGGACATTACACGGCGATGCACGATTTTTCGGAAGCGTGAGCATGGCGGCGGGCCACGGAGCCCGATCGCGCAGGAGGCAACGAACGGATGGCTACAAGGACGACTTCACATCGCACCGTAGGCGCCGCACCAGCCCCAAATTGGGACTACAGCGCCGCACCCGAGAAGATCCCGGTCGTGATCGCAGATCGGTACGACCTGTTCATCAACGGCCGCTTTGTGTCGCCGCGGTCGAAGCGTTACTTCGAGACCACCAACCCTGCAACGGAGGCAAAACTGGCGGATGTGGCGGATGGCGGGGCGGCGGATGTCGCAGCGGCTGTTGAAGCGGCGCGCAAGGCGCAACCCGGTTGGGCGAAGCTCAAAGCCACGGAGCGGGCGAAGTATCTGTTTCGAATCGCGCGGCGTATCCAGGTGCGTGCGCTCGACCTGGCTGAGCTGGAGACCCTCGTTGGGG
>JBGTBZ010000582.1:0-1720 GCA_041749155.1 Phycisphaerae bacterium | reverse complement strand
GTCCTGCCGGCCGGCCTCCGCGGGCTGCTGCGCAGGGGCCGCCGGGCCGCAGAGGAGAAGACAAACCAGCACCGCCGGGAACGTGAGGAATCGTTTCATGGGCTTCTCGCGGGTGAGAGGCCCATGTTATCGCGAAAAGGGTAGAATGCAGAGTGCAGAATCCCGGTGGGGATCGTCACTCTGCATTCCGCATTCTGCACGGGGTATTCGTTCCTAGCTCATCCCGGCGTGCCAGGTGTCACGGGGTGGCTCCTTTACGGACACGCCGGCTTTGGCATTGAACTGGGGATGGAAGGGATCGTCGCTGCCTTGTCCGTCCTCGCTGCCGCCGCCGGTCTTGGCCTTGTCGGCGCGGTCGAGAATGCGGCCGAGCAGGTCCAGCTCAAAGCGCCGCTCCGCGAGCAGGTGATCGAGCTCCTGTCGCTGCGTCTCGAGTTTCTCCATCTGTGCAAGCAGATCCTCGCGCAATGAAGTGCCGTCGCTGATCCACTGTTCAACCTGGGGTGATGGCATGGGAATCCTCCGTGGGGATTTCGGGGTGATGGGCCAGACAGAGATGTCGCATTCGCTCCGCCCTGAAGCCAACAGGAGGGGCATGTCCGGAAAAAACCGTTTTTCGGTTGACTTTGGGGTCCTCCCCGGATACCAAACATATACCGAACTTCTCAGAATCCAATGCCTGCGTTGTCCGCCCATGTCGATGCCGCCCTCGCCGCCGTGCCGGCGGAGCTGCGCGCAACCTTCTCCATGGGGGGCTGGGAAGGCGGCCTGGCAAACACCGCCGAATCTCAAGCAGAGGTCATGCCGTGGCCCGGCATCCTTCACGAGATCTTCGCAGCAGCCCCTGCCGGCGAAGAGGGAAGACGATTTGCCTCGCACCACCCATTCCCCGCCGCCGCGGTCATTGGCTTTGCCTTGCGGCAACTGGCGCAAAGCAAGGGGCGGCTGACGGTGTGGATCGGGCGGCGCATCTGGCCTTATCCGCTGGTGCTGGATCGCGCCGGTCTGCTTGGGGGCTCGCTTTTTGTCGATGCCACGGACACCAACCAGCGCTTATGGGCCGCGGAGCTTGCGCTGCGCTGTTCGGCGGTGGCGAGCGTGATCGCCGACGGCAGTGGATTTCTGATGCCGGCGACACGGCGGCTGCAACTGGCGTCGCGCGAAAGCGGCGCGCTGATGTTGCTGGCGCGGCCGTCGTGCGACGAGCGTCAACTCTCCGCCGCCGGCGCGCGTTGGCGCGTGGCGGTGGTTCATGCACCTGGCGAGGAAGCCTCGCCGCAATGGAAGATCGAACTTTTGCGCTGCAAGGGAGTGCGGCCTGCGTCTATTGCCTCTCATGGCCAATCCCACCCTGCCTGGAAGCTCCGCTGGGACGCGGAGCGAGCTTCCACGCGCTTCATCGACACGGAAGTCGAACATGACCAGCGCGCCGACCTCCATGCCTCTGCGCCCGCCGCGACGATACTTGGCGGTTTACCTGCCGACCTGGCCGACCGACCGGCTGCTGCGGCGCCTGGCGCGTCGCGGCGGGTGGGGTGACTTTGCTTTACTTGCCGAGACGAAGAACAACCAGCGCCTGGTCTCCGCCTGCTGCGGGGCGTCGTCGGCGGCGGGGGTAAGGGTGGGGATGAGCGTTGCCCATGCCACCGCCCTGCTGCGGGCCGGGGCGCGGCTGGTGCTGCGCGACCATGCCCCCGTCGAAGACGCCGCCGCCCTGCTG
>JBGTBZ010000581.1:0-2746 GCA_041749155.1 Phycisphaerae bacterium | reverse complement strand
TCGCCGGCTGGCTCCCGGGCGGATCCTGCCCCATTGCCAACACCCCACCCGCTAACGCAATAGCGGCGGCGAATACGACCGTTCGGCTCGTAACGCTGGTCATGCCTGTACGTTATCCCCGCCGCCGTCGACGCCAAGCCTAAAGCGACATCACGACGCTCGTTCGCAACCCCAAGGCTCCTCCGGTAGCATTCCCCGCCGCCATGACCATCGCCAAGACGATTACGATTCTGCCAGGAATTTTGCTGAGTCTGGGACTCTTCGCCTCAGCCGCCGTCGGGCAGGTCGTGCCCGCCAAGACCTGGTTCAGCCCCCACCAGCCGCTGACGATCACCAACCAGGGCTCCGAGGCGGTCGAACTGGTGCTTACGCGGTTCCTGGGTGAGCAAGTCGATCCCGCGGGCCCGCGGCCACGCCTCGATCCGGCCCGGGCGGCGGATCTGCGAGAGCTTTATCCGGACATGGGCATGGGGACGTTCGTTCTCTACGCTGTGCCGCCGGACGGCGACCAAAGGGCCTTCGTCGGCACACCCCTGGTCATCGGCGTCCGATCGGAGGCCCTGGGCGGCCGTCCGCCGGAGCCGATGGTCATCAAGGTTGAGCCCCTGCGATACGCCGTGATGGAGACCGAGAAGGGCGACATGACCGCCGGATTCTATTACGACGTCGCTCCGAACACCGTTGCGAACTTCCAGACCCTTTCGGAAGGCGGCTTCTTCGACGGCCTGAGCTTTCATCGCATCGTGCCTGGATTCGTGATCCAGGGCGGTGATCCGATGAACAACACCGAAGGGGGACCCGGCTACGCGATCGACGCCGAATTCAACGACCGCCCGCACCTGGCTGGCGTGCTCTCCATGGCCCGAGAGGGTGACCCGATCGAACGGCAGGGGGCCATGCCACGTTCCGAGGCCGCCAACAGCGCCGGCAGCCAGTTCTTCATCGCGCTCGATTACGCCACCACCCGACGCCTCGACGGCCGGTACACCGTCTTTGGTCGCCTCACCGACGGCATGGATGTGCTGGCGACGATCGGCACTGTCGAGATTGCCAATCCCGCCACCGGCCAGCCGAAGGAGCCGCAGATCATCCGCCGTGTCCGCATCGAACACGTGACCGCCAGGCAAAACCCGTACGCCAGCCTCGCCGAGCTTGAAGCCTCCTCCCGTGAGGCGGGGGCCCCGGCGACGCGCCCCGCCACGAGGCCCTGAATTGCCGCCATCCTTTGCGGCGCGTACGATTCGCGCTGTACGTCTCGATCGCTCGCCAACGGCACTCGCCGCGTGAGACGGCCGGGCCGGAGCAAGGGTCGGCTGTGACCCGGGTCAGGTCCGAGAGGAAGCAGCCCTAAGCAGAACTGGCCTTGTGCTTTCGTTCCCCGGCCGTCTCTCGCGGCGAGTGCGTTTCCACGCCATTCAGCAAGAATGCGGCTGCTGATCGTCGCCAACCTCAAGAAAATGCGCGTCCACCCCGCCGTGGACGAGCTGGTCGACTGGATCACAAGCCACTTTGGCCACCGCGTCCAGATCGTCGGGGTGGACAGCAACGACGACGGCAAGCGCGCCGCCGCCTCCATCGCCCGGGCAAGCGAGGCCCCCGGACACGCCTTCGATCTCACATCTATCGATGTAGATGTCATCCTCGTCCTCGGAGGCGATGGCACGCTCCTGTCGGTTGCCCGCAGGCTCCAGGGACGCCAGATCCCCGTCATGGGCGTCAACTACGGCCGCCTGGGCTTCCTGGCCAGCTTCCAGCCTGATGAGCTGCAGCGCTACTTCGCGGAGCTCGTGGACGGGAAATTGCCCGTGAGCAGCCGCCAGATGCTGGACGTCTCCGTGGTCGGGGCGGGCGTGGAGTGCGACCTGATGGATCAGCAGCAGGTCGAGGAGTGCCGCCGGTTCCACGTCGTGGCCCTCAACGATGCCGTCGTCACCGCCGGCCCGCCCTTCCACATGATCGAGCTGGCGGTCGGCGTGGACGGCGATTTCGGCGTCAAGGTGCACGGCGACGGCCTGATCGTCTGCACCCCCAGCGGCAGCACCGCCTACAACGTCTCGGCGGGCGGGCCGATACTCAATCCTCCCGTGCGGGCCTTCTGCGTCACGCCCATCGCCCCGCACTCGCTCTCATTCCGGCCTGTGATCGTGCCCAGCGACACGCGCGTGATGCTCATCGCCAATCGCGTCAATCGCGGCACCACCCTCGTCTGCGACGGCCAGGACTGCACGCGCCTGAGACGGACAGACCGCGTGCTGATACGCCGCGCCGACCGCGATCTGCTGCTGGTCGAGAATCCCCATTCGCGCCGCTGGAGGGCTCTGGCGGAGAAGCTGCACTGGGCAAGCACGCCCCGGTACAAGCAGTGAGGCGGCGCGCCTTAGAATGCCCGCCGCATGTTCCTGCCGATTCACACCGATCGCCCGCTGAGACGCACGCCCAGCGTCAATCTCGGGCTCATCGTTGCGAACGTCATCATGTTTCTGCTCCAGTACCGCTTCCCCGGCTTGGAGGCAGCCCTGCTGCTGCGCCCGCATGAGCCCACGCTCATGGCCTTCTTCGGCAGCGCCTTCATGCACGCCCGCGGGGACCTGTGGCACATCGGGCCGAACATGCTCTTTCTCTACATCTTCGGCAACAACATCAACGACCGCCTGGGAAACTTCACGTACCTGGGCTTCTACCTCGGCGGCGCGCTCATGGCCGGGATCCTGCACGTGCTCTTCGCCGACGCGCCGGTCCTGGGCGC
>JBGTBZ010000580.1:0-6721 GCA_041749155.1 Phycisphaerae bacterium | reverse complement strand
CACCACCGCCGTATCCGCCGCCACCGCCGCCGCCACGGGGGCGGTCCTCGCGGGGACGAGCTTCGTTGACGGTCAGGTTGCGGCCGTCGACTTCCTTCTCATGGATCGCGGCGATGGCGGCCTTGGCCTCCTCGTCGCTTGCCATCTGAACGAAGCCGAAGCCCTTGCTCCGGCCGGTGTCGCGGTCGTTGATCACTTCCGCGCTCTGGACGGTGCCGAACTCACCGAACATCTGTTCGAGGTCCGAGCTGGTGGTGTTGTAACTGAGGTTTCCGACATACAGCTTACTGCCCATGATTAGCTCCTAACGCTTCTTGGGCCTTCTCGCCGTTTCTGCTTTCCGGCGAAGTCTGAAAGGGGCCGAACGTTCCGGCCCGGAAGGTAGGAGAGAAACAGAGGCTGATGCGGTCGCGGAGGCTGAAGATTACACCAAGCCGTTCTGCTGTCCGAAAGTCTCGTTCGCAACTTACCGCCCCATACTACGCCGCCCCCCGCCCCCGGGATCGGAAATTGCCGCCCCGGCCCTTTCGCGGCCCCGCGGGGCCGATCCACTGGCTTGTTTTGGACCGCTCTTTGAGCAAGATAGAGCCATGTTTTGCAGGATCTGCTTGCTTGTTGCCCTCGCCCTGACCCTCTCGGCAGCCCCGGCCGGGGCGGCTTCATCGCAGGACGAGCCCATTTTTAACGGCAGGACCCTCGATGGCTGGGTCGGCATCGGCGGAACCATCGATCCCCGGGCGCTGGCGGCGCTGGATGACCAGGAGCGCCAGCAGCGCCTCGCGGCATGGACCGAAGAGGCCCGCAAGCACTGGCGCGTCGAGGATGGCGTGCTCATCTGCGATGGCCAGGGCCCTTTCCTGGCGACGGCGGAGAGTTATGGTGATTTCGAGCTGAACCTGGAGTACGTCATCGCCCCCCGCGGCGACAGCGGGATCTACTTGCGCGGCGTCCCGCAGGTGCAGATCTGGGACCACACGGATGAGTCGAAGTTCTCCGCCGGTGCCGACAAGGGCTCCGGGGGGCTCTGGAACAACAGCCAGGGTCAGCCCAGCCGATTCCCGCTGGTCGTGGCGGACAATCCGCCGGGGGAGTGGAACCGCATGCGGATCGTGATGGTCGGCTCCTACGTGACGATCTGGCTCAACGACCAGCTCGTGGTGGACCACGCGATCATGGAGAACATGTACGACGCCCAGCGCGATGAGAAGCGGCCGATCCTCCGCGAGGGGCCGATCCTCCTGCAGACTCATGGCGGCGAGACGAAGTGGCGAAACATCACCCTTCGGGAGATCCCTTCGGAGGCGGCCAACGACATCCTGGAGCGCGGCGGGCCGGCACGCGGCAACGAGCAGCAGGAGGGATGGCGCAGCCTCTTCAACGGCCGCGACTTCACCGGCTGGCGGGGGCCGATCGACGAAAACGCCGTCGAAGACGGGGCGATCCTGTCCAGCCACGGCACGATTTACACGGAGGAGACCTACGGCGACTTCGTCGTCCGCTTCGAGTTTGCCCTGCCGGAGCGGGGGAACAATGGCCTGGCGATCCGGTACCCGGGCCAGGGCGACACCGCATACGAGGGCATGTGCGAGCTGCAGGTGCTGGACAACCCGCGCTTCGAGGGCCAGCTCAAGCCCCAGCAGGTGCATGGCAGCGCCTACGGGATGGTCGGCGCCCACACGGGGTACCTGCGTCCGCTGGGCGAGTGGAACTACCAGGAAGTGACGGTCAAGGGCTCCACGATCCGCGTTGAGCTCAATGGCTTCGTCATCCTCGACACGGACCTCGCGGACGTAACGGACCCGATGGGCCCAATCGAGAACTTCCGTGGGCGCCTGCGAAAGCAGGGGCACTTCGGCTTTGCCGGGCATGGGGACCCGGTCAGATACCGCAACATCCACATCCGGCGCCTCCGGTAGGGCCGGATTTCCGCTTCCGGCATGCCTTCGGAGACATAAGGTTTGCAGGCGGAGCGGTCCCGCCGACGCTGTCCCGCGGGGAGCCCCGGTCCATGCCCGCCGACAAAGGCAAAAAGTCCTCCTTCTCCCTCTTCGGCTCCTCCGGCAAGTCGAAGAAGAGGTCCTCATCGCCTAAGCCGCCACCGCTGGCCACGGGCAAGCTCTTTGGCTACGAGATCCTCAATGCCCTGGGCCAGGGCGCCGCCAGCCGCATCTACTCCGTGCTCGATCCGGCAACCGGCCGCTCATACGCCCTCAAGCACGTCATCCGCCGCTCGGAGCGCGAGGAGCGGTTCATCGACCAGCTCAAGGGAGAGTTCGAGATCGGCCGCCGCGTCCGCAGCCCAACGCTCCGCCAGAGCATCCTGCTCCAGGAGCGTAAACGCTGGTTCAGCGGATACAAGGAGGCCGTGCTCGTGCTCGAGCTCATCAACGGCAACCTCCTGACCGTTCCCGAGCCCGACATCCCCAAGGCCATGCTGATGCTCAACCAGCTCGGCCACGCGGTTCTGGCGCTGCACGAAGCGGGATACGTGCATTGCGACCTAAAGCCGCACAACCTGCTGGTGGACAACTCGGGCCACCTGCGACTCATCGACTTGGGGCAGACCTGCCCCGTCGGCACCGCCAAGACGCGCATCCAGGGGACGCCCGAATACATGGCCCCCGAGCAGCTTCGCTGCATGGCGGTCTCCTTTAAGACCGACGTCTTCGGATGGGGCGCCACGGGTTACAAGCTGCTGACGGGCCAGTCGCTGCCCACGCTCTTCACCACCAGCCGCAAGATTAACAGCTTCCTGCTGGACGACCGCATCCGCCCGCCCATAGACCTGGCGCCCAACGTCCCGCAGGAGCTTTCGGACCTGGTGATGAGCTGCGTGAAGACGCACGCCGAGAAGCGCCCGCCGATGAAGGATGTGCTGGAGCGGCTTGCCGAGATCCAGCGCAAGTATCCGCCGGCAATCGAGCCCGCCCCCACCGAGCCGCCGCCCGCTGACGCAGCCCAGCGCCCGCAGGAGCCGCAGGCGCATTCATAAGTATCGGAGTGACGGGAAGTCGGTGTGGGTGCGCGCCCGCAAAGGGACCTGCCGTCGAGACACGCTCTCCGCGGCGGGCTCGCGGGAGCGGGCGCTGGGCGCGGGGGGGGATCAGCGGTCATCGCCTCCCTGATCGCCCGCACCTGATTACCCTGCAGGAGTCCGTTGCGGCTTACTCGCCTTCGGGATGCTCCAGGTAGCTGTAGGGCCGGGCCGAGAGGATCATCCATTTCCCGTCCTGCTTCGTCATCACCGCGAAGATGTGCAGCTTCAGCGGCGGCAGATCTGCGCCGCTCTCGGGGTTGCGCATGCCCGTGACGGTGGAATCCATGTCCACCAGCGCCACCTCGCCGACCATGCGCACCGACGCCACCTTCATCTCGTGCTTCGACTGCTTCATGACCCCCGCGTGCTCGTCGGCAAACAGCCGCCGCACCTCGTCGCGCCCCTCGGCCTTGCGGCCGAACGGGTTGATCAGGTCCCCGTCCTCGGTCCACAGGGCCGACATCTGCTCGGTGTCGTGACGGTTCCAGGCGGCGGTGAACTCATCGATCCGCGCCTGGATCTCCTGCCTTTGCTGTTGCCCGCCTGCCGCCGCCGTCGCCGAACCCGGCGCCACGGCCAGCCATGCGAAGAGAAGGATGCTCACGGTGATGATCTTCATGACAGGTTCCTTATGCGATTCGTGGAAGTCCTTCCGCCCGGAGGGTGCAACACGCCCGCCACCCTACCCCGGGCCCGTATCAGGAGCAATGAGCCCCGTCGGCTGCCGGTCAGGCCGGCTCACGCCGCCTGCTTGGGCGGCAGGGGTTGGTAGGCGCCAGGCTTGACCCGCGCCGCGCGGCGGAAACCCGAATGACCAAGCCAGAATGACGAAGCCGGAGCCGTCAGGGAGGGGGGATGTTCGAGGCTGGGGGCGGGGCGGGCGGGCTCCCGGCCGCTTAGACTTGACAAAAGAGAGGGATAGGCGTTATACCCCGGATCGAGGTCAACTATCGAATCCGAACAGAGCATCTCGTTGCCGGGTGGGCCGTCTTCAGGTGGGGTCGGCGCTAGTGGCACGTACGCCGCGCGTATGCTCTTGGGATGCGTATTGTTCGTTTTCGCGTGGTCGGCGTTGGCAAAGCTTCTGTGGCCATCGGACACATTAGTTGTACTCCGGGAGGTCTGGCGGGTACCGGTCCCGGCGGGTCCTGCCGTTTTCGCAGTGCTCATCGCGGTAGAGCTCGGTTTGCTTATCTTTGGACTTATTGCGCCCCGGTCTGCGGCAATGCACATGTGCTTGATTGTCTTTCTTGCGACCGTGAGCAGTAGCCCCATCCGACAGCTATTGACCGGCTCGTTGCTGTCCTGCGGCTGCGGACGACTGCCAGCGAGCCTCTCGCCTGCCGCGGAGCGGGGAATCGCGATTCTACGAAATTCTCTGCTCATACTCATAGTCACACACCACGCATTGCTCGTTCGTGGCCGATCGGCCCAAATGTAACTTCTCCAAAGGATTCTTTATGAAACGCGCACGATTTACCAAGTTGCTCATTCCGTTTGCGGCCGCGGCGGCCATTGGGCTGACGGTACTGCCATCAATCGTCAGCGCAGCGTCATCCATGGCCATCATCCAATGCAGCATGGTGCAGAACCCTGGGACATCGTCTGAGACCACAGTCACGTGGTGCTGTGACGACTGCCTTTGCCACGGCACAACGAATGGCCAAGGATTCGTGGTGCCCGGTTGCATAAGCAACCCGGTTCCGCCTGAAATGGGTGAGCCATGCGACCCAGTGACCTGTCCGTGAGGTCCTGATATGCGTTCGCGAAGCCTTGCTATCGGTGTCGGCGCGATCACTTTGGTCCTTCTGTTCGGGGTGGTTGCGTATTGGCGCGCCCTGCCGGGAGGCGAAGGTCACCGGCATGTACCTCCAGAGGGTACGGGGGAGAAACCGGAGATAGATAGCGAGCTGGTAGCGGAACGCTTCCTTCTTCTGGAGGGCGTTTCAAGGGACGACGCGATGAGCCTGAGCAGGGAAGTAACGAGCCTGCTCCGTGCGTACGAATCCGACAAGCCCGACGACTACATTGCTCTGCTTGATCGCTGGGGATTGGATACCTCCACGTTCTGGTCTGAGAACCCGGAGCAATGGAACGCCTCTACGTTCGTGGTTCGAAACGCGGAGATGCGTCCTTCACAGGCTAGCATTGTTCCATTGATGGGGGGTGGATACGTCCCGGCCCGTAAGGGGCTGCCTCCTGATGCGACCACGCAGGGGGTTGCCACCTATACCACGATCGTTGATGCCTCTCGCGGGCCGCGTGACGTTGTCGGCGGCGCTGAGAAGATCAATCATGACGTTTGGATACACTTTCCTGCCGTTCTCAATACCCCGGATGGCGGGAGAAGCGTCGGTACGATCAGCCTCCGAATGTCCCAGCGGGCCTCGGACGGTCAATGGCTCGTTACGGGGAGCATGCTCCAGAACGTGTCGGCTGGTGGGGGGATAGGGGCACCTCCTGTGCGGTAAACTTGGCGGCCTTGGGGTGTGGGCCAGGAACCTTGTCGGAAGGCTTTATGCGTCCTGATGACCCAGCGGTCCCGAGGCGCCCGTGTCTCGGGCAGCGCGGCCGTGCCTTTACGCTGATTGAGCTGCTGGTGGTGATCGGCATCATCGCTCTGCTGCTTTCGATCATTCTCCCCGTGCTATCCGCGGCACGGCGTGCCGGCATGCGAACGCTGTGCACCTCCCATCAGCGCGAGCTTTCGACGGCGCTTCTGGCGCGCTCGCAGGGGCACGACGGATACCTGCCGCTTGCGGGCAACATCCAGCTTCACGAGGCAGTCAATCCGTTGCACGACCTGCCAGCGCTTCTTCTTGATGCGAACCGGTCGCGCTATGAGTACTCCAGGCTGGTTGGCGCTCCATTTCCGACATTCACCGTTCTTGCTCCATTTCAGGTAGGCGTCTATCGCCATCTCGCGCCAGAGGACCTCGACACAACCGACGGCTGGCGGGAAGGCCGGCGGTTCTCGACGTCAAAACATGCGGAACTGTTTACCTGCCCATCCTCCGGGCTCCAGCCGGAGGATTGGAGCCGGCCCGCGGAATCGTTATGGATCGGCGACCATGGTTTTGTCAACCAGGATCCGCTGCCGCTCGAGTATGGGTTAAACGCGGGCTTGATGGGATTTCACCACGACTCCCGGTACGCCGAACGGCGCCTGCGCGGGCAGCTCGTGCGCGCGAAGGACGCCAGCCGAATCGTGTTGCTCGCCGACGCCGATCCGACTCGGCCGACCGCGTCCACGCTGACGTGGTCGCCGCGGCTTGATATGGACGGTGTCTACACCCTCGCGGACGTGATGAAAGACCTTGCGACGGCTGCTTCTGACCAGGCGTCCTTCGACGCTTCTCGTCATGGCGGTTACATCAATGTCGTGTTTGCGGACGGGCACACGCAAACGCTTTCGCTTGAGCCTGAGGCGCTTGCGAAGGTGTTCCTGCTCCCACCGCCGAACTGATGCGGGAGAGGAGGCATGACAGGGCCAGTCGTGCGGTCAGCGATCGGCGGATGATGGCTCGGCGGCCTCGGCGTCGGGTATCTGCGTGTTCCTGTCTGTCAGCACCTCAAAAGCCGCAGCATGCCCGGGAGTGTAATGCCGCCTGCGGGCAGGCGGAAACCCGGAGGGCGGATAAAGGGACATCGTTTATAACCCCGCCGGCCCGGGTGGCGTGGGCG
>JBGTBZ010000579.1:0-2204 GCA_041749155.1 Phycisphaerae bacterium | reverse complement strand
CTTGCCGCGGGCCTGCGCGCCGGAGGCGGCATCGTGCAGCTTCCGGCGGGGCAGATCTCAGTGTCGTCCACGCTGAGCATTGGCGCGAACACCGTGCTGGTGGGCGATCCCGCCGGCTCGACGCTGCTTTGGACCGGAAAGACCGGTGGCGTGATGCTCGATGCCCCCGCCGGCCGTGTCGCCATTCGTGGTGTCACGTTCGACAGCGGGGCTCCGCCGTTCGAGAAGACAGGCGCGCAGGTGCTGCATCCCGCCGGCGCAGATATCTCCCTGGTCGGATGCACGTTCCTGAACGTGAACGACGCGGTCAACGGCAACCGCCGGCCGAGCCGCGTGCTCATGCAGGATTGCCGGGCACCCTCGCCTACCGGAATCCGCTCTTACCTGGCGTGGGTGGAGGGCGAGCAGTGGGTCTTCCTGGGCAACGTCGCCGCCAACTCCACGCGCGAACACATCGTGCGCGTCAGCGCCAGCGGGCCGGGCGCGCCGGGTTCGCGATTCGTATTGCTGGCCTACAACGACTTCAACAACCTCGATCGCCGCGAGGCCGCGGAGAACCCGGACAAGGGAGACATCGCCAAGAGTTGCCTGATCTTCCAGGTAGGCGAGTATGGCTGGGCGGAGCACAACCTGTTCCGCGGGATCAGCGGCGTCGGCCCGCTGGGTGGCGCCGACGGGCTACGCGATCCGGACCGGCGCTTCCGCCATGCCGTGTTTCGGCACAACCGTCACAATGACACGCTGCACCTGGATGACGGCGCGGAGCATGTGCTGGTGGCCAACTGCCGCTTCGACCTGCCCGCCAGCGGCGGAGACGGCTTCGCCAGCGTGCAGATCGAGGGTTTCGACGAGCAGTTTGGGCGCGGGGTGGTGGATGTGACGATGCGCGACAACGTCTGGACGTCGCCGTACCGGAATGCATGCGTGTTGTGGGTGCAGGGTCCGGTGGCGCAGCGGCTGGAGATCAGCCGGAACAGCTTTGTGGGCGGTGCGGGAAACTATCGCTGGCCGACGATGCCCATCGTGATCGAAGGCGGATGGCACGCAGGCGTGTACACGAGCCGCGCCAACGAGCTGCCCCCGCCCGCGGGCGGCTGGCCCGACAAGCAGGCCTTCGCGCGGGTCGGCGGGCAGAACGAGGAGAAGGCGTACCTGACGCTGTTGCAGTGGAAGTCGCTGGCTGGTGTGAGCGAAGAGCGCGTTTCCGCCGTCGCGGGCCCGGCGGAGTGAAGTACCCGCAGCAGGATTCGAACCTGCGACCTCCAGTTTAGGAAACCGGTGCTCTATCCAACTGAGCTATGCGGGCGGCGCGTGGTATCGTAGGACGCGTGCGAAGCGACTGCGTTGCGTAGCATCGCAGCTACCCTGGGTGAACAAATGTCGGCTTTCTACGCTTTGCTTCACTGGGTCCTCCTCGCCACTTACATCCTGGCGCCGGTGGTGCTCGTCGGGCTCGCGGGATGGCGGGCCATCGCGGCGCGGAGGGAGGGCAAGAACGCCTTCATGGCCTTCTTCTCCGGCGTAACGACGCTCACCGCCGGGGCCGCCATCGGGATCGGGCTGGCGCTGATCTACGCTTACTTCATCGCCCGGAGCCTGAGCGCCATTTCCGCGGGGCAGGTGCTGATCTCCGCCTATGCGGGGATGGGGTTGCTCGCGATCCTCAAGAGCCTTGATAGTCTCGTGCAGGAGGCGACGCGGCGGCTGCGCGCGTGGCGCGGCTGGGATGGCCCGGCCTCGGCGTCCGTTGGCCTGCTGGTGCGGATGGTCGTGCTGGTGCTGGTGCTGCTGCCCTTCGCGATGGCGGGGACGATGACGTTTCGCCCGAAGGTGGTTCCGCCGTTCGATCCGCTGTCGGAGATAGGGGTGCATTACGAGCGGGTGAGCTTCACGGCGCGTGACGGGACGCGGCTGGTGGGCTGGTGGATCCCCGCTCCGCCGACCTCGGAACTGGCAAGCGAGCGGGCGGACGAGACGGTTGTGCTGGGTCATGGGCTGGGCAGCGGCAAGGCGGACATGCTGCACATCGCCGGGGCCATGCGCAACGGCGGATACAACGTGCTGGTGTTTGACCTGCGGGCCCACGGCGAGAGCGGCGGACAGCTCTGCAGCTTCGGCTTGGCCGAGGCGCTGGACATCGAGGCGGCGGCGTCATGGGTTCGGCGTACGCACCCGGAAGCCTGCGAGCGGGTCCTGGGCCTGGG
>JBGTBZ010000578.1:0-2279 GCA_041749155.1 Phycisphaerae bacterium | reverse complement strand
TCCACGTCGGCCAGCAGGCGCGCCATCAGCGCGGAATGCGGCTCCCTGAGCCGCGGCGCAACGGCGAGCATGGCGGCGCGAGCCTCGTAGAGCTCGCGTCCCAGCCCGCGCTGAGCTTGCTTGCCGGTGGCGGCGATCATGGGCAGTAGTCTAGCTTGCACGGTGTAAAACGAGGGGGCGGGCCGAGTTTCGCAAGCCTTGCCGGAAGCAGCCGAGGGGCGATAGCCTGCGCGCCGGTTTGTGCGGCCGGCACCGGTCGTGCAGCCCTGGGTGGCGCAGGCCCTCTCATCGAACGCGCAGAGCCTGCAAACCATGCAGGGAGCGGGCGGAATTCCCAGGCTCAACCCAGCCGGCGAAGCCTCGTGGCCGCGGGTGCAACTGCCGCGCGATCGTGGTATATTCGGCCGATCCCGTGCCCGCGCGTTTCGGCGGGCCTGTAACCCCGTTCGGGGCCGATCGGAGGCACAATGAGATTCACCATCACCGGCGCCGACCGGCAAAGCGGCCGCGATGCGAAAGTTACGCTCGCCGCCGCCACCGCCGAAGAGGCAGAACGCATCGCGTCAAAGCAGGGGATTCTCGTCGCCGCCGTCCGCCCGGACCCCGGGGAGGATGACGCCCTGCCCCTGTGGGATGAGGAGCACGCCGGCGACGAACAGCCACAGCCGGGCCTGCCCGCCGAACTCCTGGGAACCCTCCCCGCCCAGGAGCGTCCTGCACCGGCGGCATCGCCCGCCTCGGGGCAGTATCACGTGATCATGAACCCCGCGCTCTACCTGCTGGAGTCGGCGGTCACCAAGCACATGAAGGAAGGGTGGGAGCCGCTGGGCGGTATCCAGGTGAGCAACTGGAACAACCAGCTTCAGTTCTACCAGGCGCTGGTGCGCAAGCCGCAGGGCGGAGAAGCCTGAGCCGGGCAACCGGTCATACCGCGCCAACCGTCTCGTCCGCCGGCTCGACCATGATGTCGCGGCCCGCGAGAAAGTCTGCCAGGAATGGCAGCCGGGCGCGGGTCGCGCGAAGGGCGCCCAGGTCCAGCGTTGTCGCCGACACGCCCGGGAGTTCGTTCATGGCGATCAGGGCGTGGCCGTCGAGGTCATACACGCTGGTTCCGCCGCTGTAGCTGACATTCGGATCGCTTCCGGTGCGGTTCACGCCGATGACGTACGCCTGGTTCTCGATAGCTCGGGCCCGCAGCAGTGCATGCCAGTGATGCGCCCGCGTCGTTGGCCAGTTGGCGATCACGACGAAGACGTCCACGCCCTGCAGCGCCGCCTCGCGGAAGGTCTCGGGGAATCGCAGGTCGTAGCACACCAGCGGCGCGATCCGCCCCGTTCCGCCCTGCCCCGAATCGATCTCAAACACCTGCGGCAAATCCCCCGGCGCAAACTGATCCGCCTCGCCGCCCAGGCGGAAGGAGTGAATCTTCGTATAGCGGCCCATCTCGCCCGCCGCCCCGAACACCGCCGCCTGGTTCCGGCCGCGGCCGTCGGCTGCGGTCGTGATGAGGCCGGCCACGATCGTGCAATCAAGCTCCGCCGCCAGCGCGGCACACCAGGCGGCGGTCTCGTCGTCGGGAGAGTCGGTGCCGGCGGCGACATCGCCCGTGAAACCGCTGGCGAAGGTCTCGGGAAGGACGATGAGGGAGCCGGGGTCCGGGGCGGACTGGCGGACCATCGCTCCCACCCGCTGCCGGTTGGCGGGGGCATCGTGCCATGCAACGTCGGGCTGGACGCAATAGACCTTCAACATCTGAGAAGCATGACACAAACCGCGGGCCACGCCAACCAAAACGGGCCTAAAAGCCGCCCGAAGCGATCTGCACGGCCTGCAGCATGGCCGTGGCCTTGCTCATGCACTCCTCGTACTCGCGCGCCGGGACGCTGTCGGCCACGACGCCAGCGCCGGCCTGTACGTCGTATCTCCCGTCCTGCCAGACAATTGTGCGCAGCGCGATGCAGGTGTCCATGTCGCCGCTGAAGTCGATGTGGCCGATCGCCCCCCCGTAGGGCCCACGGCGGGTTGGCTCGGCCTCATCGATGATCTGCATGGCCCGGATCTTGGGTGCCCCGCTCACGGTGCCGACGGGCAGGCTGACCCGGAGGGCGTCCAGTGAGTCCAGCCCTTCGGCCAGCTCCGCCTCGACGTTGGTGACGATGTGCATGACGTGGCTGTAGCGCTCCAGGCTCATCAGCTCGCTCACGCGGACGCTGCCTGTGCGGGCGACGCGGCCGATGTCGTTGCGGTGCAGGTCCACCAGCATGACGTGCTCGGCCCGC
>JBGTBZ010000577.1:0-3107 GCA_041749155.1 Phycisphaerae bacterium | reverse complement strand
CGCGGAACTCGATGCCGCCGTCACGCGGGCGATCCGGCATCTGTCCGAGCACTGGCAGCACCCCCCGCCGCTGGAGGCGCTGGCGCGCGAAGTCGCGGGCCTTTCGCCGGCACACTTCCAGAGGCGCTTCAAGCAGCGCGTGGGAATCAGCCCCAAGCGCTTCACCCAGCACCTGGCCCTGACCCGGGCAAAAGACCTGCTGGCTCGGCGGGTGAGCCTTCTGGACGCGTCTTTGGGCACAGGCCTCTCCGGTCCTTCGCGCCTGCACGACCTCTTCGTGGCGGCCGAGGCGATGACGCCGGGCGAGTACAAGGCGCACGGGCGGGCGCTGGAGATTCGCTGGGGAGCCTGGCCAACACCGATCGGCCCGGCGGTGCTGGCGGTAACCGAGCGGGGGCTCTGCTACCTGGGTTTTGGCGACGAGCGGCAGGGGCTTGCGGGGCTGGAGCGCGACTGGTCGGCAGCGACGCTGGTGCGTGATCCCAAGTCGATCATTCCGGCGGCGCGGCGGATTTTCGAGGCCGATCGCACCAGCGACAACGCTTCACCCTTACCGGTGCTGATGCGGGGGACCAACTTTCAGCTTCAGGTGTGGCGGGCACTGCTGCGGATACCGCACGGGGCGATCGCGACCTACGGAGATGTGGCGAGATCGATCGATGGATCGGCGCGTGGCCAAATGATGCGCGCCGTCGGCATGGCGTGCGGCGCGAATCGGATTGCATACGTCATCCCATGCCACCGTGTGATCGAGTCGACTGGCGGTCTTTGCGGATATGCAGGGGGGTTGGACCGGAAACGCGCGCTACTGGCGCTGGAGGCTTGCGAGCGCGTTGAGTCTCAAGGCGCCTCCTGCTCCCAGGAGATCTCCCAGACGTCGACCGTTCCGAGGTAGTTGTGCCGCACCTCCGGCTTTGCGCCGGGCAGGACGTTGGCCACGTCCACATAGCCCACGCCTGTCACCAGGTATATCTTCCGATCCATCGCCCGGAGCTGGCGGACGACCGATGGCTCCAGCGTTGTGGGCGCAATTACGATCGGCCCTGGAAGCTCCTCCAGGTAGTGCGTCAGGCCGAAGAACGCGGTGTAAGCCTGATAGTCGGGCCCCCCTTCGCTCGCGAAGATGATCACATCGCCGGGCCGGACGAACCTCTCCAACCCCAGGTGACCCGCCGGCCAGCGCCAGTCCACGTACGTGTCCTCGTAGTGAGAGCGCAGCGGCAGGATGCACGACAGCGCCGCGACCGCGGGGAGGATGTGCTGCGGCCAGCCCATGGGCCTCAGCAGGCCCGCCAGCAGCAGGAAGACCGCCGGCGAGGCCACGAAGCTGTATCGCAGCAGGGCCAGATGCGTGCTGGAGCGGGCCGCGTCCATCACCGCCAGCAGTCCAACCGAGCCGATCAGCAGCAGCGCCGGAAGCTGAAGGTCAGGCCGCTTGCGCCAGAGGACCAGTGGAAGCACGTAGAGCGCTCCACCGAGGTACACGAGGCTCGCCGTCTGCTCGTCCAGCGGGGTGATGAGCTGCATGGGGATCTGCAGCATGTCCAGCACCGCCCGCCAGTGCCTTCCCGGCTCGGGATCATGCAGCCAGTTGTTGAACGTGGCGCTCACGCCGAATTCCACGCGCTGCTCCCACATCGACGGCCCCCAGAGCACGAGGAACAGCGCCCCCGCCGCCACGAACGCCGCCAGCGTCTTCCATCGCGCTGGGCCCTTCAGCCGGAGCATCGCGTACCCGAACAGGCCCAGGGCAAAGCCTGCCGAGAAGTAGTGCGTCAGGATGCTGGCCAGGAGGGCCGCGCACAGCCCCGCCAGGCGCGGAAGGGTCGCACCATTCTGCTCGATCCGCACCACGGCACTGGCCGCCGCCATCGCCAGGGCAAGCTGCAACGTGTAGCTGCGGATTTCCTGTGCGTTGACGATCTGCGGCACCGCCACCGCCATCAGCAGGGCCGCCCAGAGTGCGGTCGTGCGCCCTCCGATCCGCCGCCCGACGTCGTAGACCAGCAGCAGGCCGACGATCGAAAAGAACACCGACATCCCCCGCCCCACGATCTGCGACTCCCCGAAAGCCTCGCGCCAGAACCTCAGCACCACGTAGTAAAGCGGCGGATGCGTCGTCTCAAGGACGGCATGGCGGATCTCCGGCCAGCCGCCCGCCCCTTCCAGCGACGTCGGCGACGGCGGCGGCGGATCGATAATCACGCCCCTCGGCTGCCCCGTCTCCAGCGCCTTGCCGGCGGAGTTGGAGAGCGACCAGAACTCATCCAGCCAGGCGCTGCGGCGATCGAGTTCATAGAAACGCAACCCCAGCGCCAGGGCCACCACCATCAGCAGCAGGATCCCGGCGGTCCACCTGGACAGATCCCGGGGCGGGGCGTCCGGCGGCGCCGGGGATGAGGCCGGCTCGGCTTGTACGGCGTCCGCTTCTTCCGACATGCGCACTTCTCCGCAGGCTCAGCCCCCCTGCCAGGTCTTGATCGCCTCGATCGGGTAGAGGAACATGAGGATATTCAGGGTGAGGTTGTCGCGGATCATCCACGCCACGCCCAGCTCCATCACGATGACCAGCGTAATCGACGTCCAGACAGGCAGGTAACGCGCCAGGAAGAACCCGCCCGCGCAGCAGAGAATGTCGCTGACGGAGTTCAGCACGCTGTCGCCGTAGTAGTCCAGGGCGATGGTGGCGGTGCGGTAGCGCTCGATCGTGAAGGGCGTGTTCTCGAAGATCTCCCACGCCGCCTCCAGCGCAACCGCCGCGACCAGGCAAAGGCCCACCGGCCAGCGCTTGCGCGTCACCAGGCGGAAGAAGGCATAGAACGCGATGCCGTGGATCACGTGCGAAAAGGAATACCAGTCGAAGATGTGCTGGGAGTTTTCCGGGCTCTTAACCTTGCCGTTCCAGAGCCAGACCTCGCCGCTCTTGCTGATCGGCTCGCGGCCCATCACAAGCAGGACGATCGCCGCCAGCGCCACCACGCCCGCGGCGGCGAGCAGATAGTGCCACAGGGGACGGGCGGATTTCTCCACGGGGGGAAGCATACCCGGGGAAGTGGTTGGGCCCAATTCGCTGGCTAAGAGCGCGGATGAACGTCGAACGTCCAACG
>JBGTBZ010000576.1:0-5529 GCA_041749155.1 Phycisphaerae bacterium | reverse complement strand
CATTGGCTGGCCCGAAACTGCTTCCACGCTGCGAGGGCTCCCGGCAGGGCCGGCGGGCTGGACTTCCAGGTCCGCGGCCGGCGCTTCACCCCGGCGGCGGGGCGGGTTGTCATGGGGAGGACGCAGTAGCACCGTCGTTCCTAACGCGCCCGGGCGGAATTGTTTGCACCCCTGGCCGCTATGCCATTTTGTTGCGGTGTTTAGGGCTTTGGATCGGTTTCGGCAGTACGGCGGGCGGCGACCACTTCGGCCCGCTGCCGAACCTCCTCCACGGCCTCGTCCAGCGTCGTGACGACGCGGATTTCGGGCCCGTCCCCCTTGATCCGTTCCGCAGCCCGCTCGCGGTCGTACTTGATGGTCCAGACCCCGACGACGGTCGCCGCGGCGAGGCCGGCAGCGCTCTGGCCGCGCTGGCTTTGGGCCTGCTGAAGGCGTTTGACGAGGTACCGGGCCCGGGAAACGGCCCGCGGGGGCACGGCGCTGATCACCGCCACATCCGCATGGCTGGAGAAGACCGTCTCCAGCTTTTCGCTGGTAAGCCCCGCCTCCTCAACGACGGTCACGTCGAATCCGCGGCGGTCGAGCAGGGCCTTGAGCATCATGGCGGCGGTCTGGTCGGCGGCGTCGACGGAGGGAAGGATGACAACGCGTGCGAGCCTGACGGGCGCCGATGGCGAAACGGGGATTTCGAGGTCGATGCTGTCGGAGGGCAGCGGCTGCTCCTGAGAGGAGAGCTCGGCGACGATGTCGCGCATGGTCAGGCGGATGAAGTCGATGCGTTCCGCGGTGAGATGGCCGGCGTGGCGGTCGCGCTCCGCCAGCGCCAGTGCGGGCAGGAGCACGTCGTCGAAGGTCTGAGTGAGGGAATGCTCCTGGCGGTACTCCTGGGCAACTTCATCGGCATCCTCCTCATTGAGGGCGAGAAGCCGCTGGTAGAGGCGGCTGTCTGGCGAGAGCACCGGCTCATCGCCCAGCAGGATGTCGAAGAAGCGCAGAGCGGGCACGTACTTGCCGAGCACGACGAGACAGGTCGTCAATGGCGTGGCGACGAGCAGTCCGACCGGCCCCCACACGAACGTCCAGAACGCCGCGGCCAGGATGATGGCGACGGGGCTCATGCCGGTGCTGCTGCCATAGAGCAGGGGCTCCATGACGTTGTTGCTGAGCAGCTCGATGATGATGATGTAGCCGGCAGTCGCCAGGAACATTTCGTAGCCCGGCCACCAGCCGATGCTGACGATGATGGGGAAGGCCGCCGCCACCCACGGCCCCAGGTATGGGATGAATCGCAGCGTGGCGCAGAGCAAAGCCCAGAGCCAGACGCTGGGGAAGTGCTCGCCTGCGAAGCCCAAGGCGATCAGCTCGAGTCCAGCGCCGATCGCCAGGCCATAGGTGCCGTTGACGATGGCCTGGGCCACGAGGTACTTGCTGATGCGAGTCGTGGCGTCGTCCAGGGCCTGCGTGGCCAGGTTCAACTGCTGGCCGGCGGCCAGCTTGATCACTCGGTCGCGAAGGTCATCCCGCTGAAGCAGGATGAAGAGCGTGAAGATGATGATCAGGCCCGCGGCCCCGAGGGGCCCGATGATCACCGACAGGAAGTAGCCCACCCGTTCCAGGGCGGTCATGCGTCGCGGGACGACGGTGACCGCCAGGGGATTCTCGGTCTCGCCCATGACGGGCTGGGTCGCGGCACGGCGGGCGGCCTCGTCAGCCTCCTCGCGGCTCTGCTGGGCGGCGACCTGCATGTCGCGCTGCTGCTGAACCAGGGCCTCCCACCGCTTCTGCATGGCGAGCAACAGCTCATCCTGCCGGGACCTTGGCTCCGCCTGATCCTCCCCTGAGGGAGCGGTGGCGGGCCGGGTCCCGGGCGGGGTCTCCCGCACCGCCTCTTCATCGCCGGCGATGGCATCCTCGGCTTTCTCCGCTTCCTTGAGCCGTTCGCCTACCTGCTCCAGCTCCTCCTGGACGCGGCCGATAGTGCCGCCCCCGCCGCGAAACGGCACGTTCTCGATTTTCCGTTCGAGGTTGTCGCCGATGCGGGTGATGTTTGCAGCGAGTTGCTGTGCCCCATTGAAGACTGCCCAGGCCAGGGCCCCCAGGACGATGAAGGCGAAAGTCACCACCAGGACCACGCTCACCGCCCGCGGAATCTTGCGGCGCTCCAGCCATTCGCACAGGGGGCTCAGCAGGAACGACAGCAGCACCGCCACGGCCAGCGGCAAAAGGATGGGCTTGGCCCACCACAGCAGCAGGACGATCACCGCAAGCCCCAGGACCACCCCCAGCCGGCCCATCGAGGAGCCCGCGTGGACGTAATCCAGCGGTAGCGGACCGCCGAGGGCAGGCGACGGCACGCCGGACTTGCGCGCGCGCTCGAGTGCCGAAGCTGAATCCCGTGCCGGCGGCGTCTCTTCGCCGGAAGCATCCCGGGCCTTCGGGTTAGGAAAGACCTGGTCGTCCGGTGCCAGAGGTGCTGGGGGAATTTGATCTTCAGGCAGATCGTCAGGCGGGTCGTCGCGTTTACCGCTTTGCGGCACGGCGAGATCTTAACGCGAGCACGGAGCGGCGGGGATCCCGGAAATGCGCGATCCGGTCAGCACAGCCGAGATGTGCGTCCCGTAACCTTGGCCGGGGCGCGATTGATAATGCGGATTCGGGCCTACAGCGACCTCAGCCGTCGCCCCCGTGGGCCGATGTCCACTGTATGGTTCGGAACCTTCCCGTCGTTCGTCTGCTGTTGGCGGTCCTCCTGGCCGTGATGGCCGGTCCCTTGCTCGCCGACGCCGGTCCTCCGCAAGGGTCTGGGCGGCCGGAGCAGGGGCGGCAGGACCTGGGGGCCCTGGGAGCCATGGCGGCTCCGCCGGAGAGCTGGGAGGGTGTATCGTGGCGCCTGGCGGTGTCGCTGGTCGATGCACAAGCCCAGCTTCAGGAGGAGCCACTGTTTCTTCCGCGGGCGGTTGTGCGGCGGTTCGGCCGTGGCGGCGTGGAAACGCCCGGCGTGCTGCGGGATCGTTTCAATGGTTGGCGGATCCTGGGAGTTGCCAGTTTCGAGCACCCGAGCAGCACGATCGCGTCGGACCTGGCGATGTCGCTGCGCCGGCTGCGCGACCGCGAGCCAAATGCGGCTCCGGAAATGCTGCTGCGATCGCTGATCCCCCGACCCGGTGAGATGCAGGCGGCGGAGCAGACGGCGACGCGGTGGGTCAGCTCAGCGATGAACGCCTCGCCGAAGGACCAATTGGCGATCGTGATGCTCTGGGACCCGTCACGGGCGAACCGGCCGGTGCTCGAGCGGATGTCGTTCGTGATGCTGAAGGCCGGGCGGCTGCCCGACGGCCGCTACCGCGTTCAACTGGTCTGCCACGGCTCGGCCCAGGAGGCCCTGCTGGAAGGGTTTTAGGGGAGAGAAGCGCAAGCTAGCCCTTCATTGCCTCGACCCCGCCCATGATTTCCGAGAGCTCGGTGGTGATCTGGCTCTGGCGGGCGCGGTTGTACTTGAGCTGGAGGGTCTTGCCCATCTTGTCGGCGTTGTCGGTGGCGCTCTTCATGGCGACCATGCGGGCGACGTGCTCGCTGGTGGTGGCGTCCAGGAAGGTCTGGAAGAACGCGCTCTTGACCGTCAGGGGCAGAAGCTCGTCCAGCAGCTCCTTGGCGCTGGGGGAGAACTCGTACTCCACCTGCTTACGCTCCTTGGCCTCGCCCTCCACCTTCACTTCGGCGCCGGTACGCGTAGCGTCCAGCATGCCCGCGGCTACCTGGGCGTCGCGCTCCGCGGCCTGGCGTGCCAGGTCCTCGATCATCTCGCGAACGCCGGAGAGCGGCAGGAGGCCGGTGACCTCGGGCCGCTGCACGCCGGTGCTGATGAAGTTCATGTAGGCCACGTGCATGGCGTCGATCTGGCCGCTGGTGAACTGCTCGATCAGCCGGTTGGCGATATCGCTGGTCTCCTCGCTGCGGGGCTCGTCGGAGACGCTGAGCACCTCGGTGATCTTGCGGCCGTTGAAGCGGAAGAAGCTGACGCCCTTCTTGCCGTTGACGTAGAGATCGACCTTGGTGCCGGCGGCGTCGGTGGCACGCAGAAACCGCTCGGCGGCGCGCAGGACACTGCCGTTGTAGGCCCCGGCGAGCCCGCGGTTACTGGTGATGACCACGAGGGCGAGGCGGCCAACGCGATCCTCGCGCTCGGGGCGGCGAAGCAGGGGGTGCTCGACGTTGCCGACGCTGCCGGCCAGTTCCTCGACGAGCTCGCGGACCTTGAGGGTGTAAGGCTTGGTGCTGACGGCGCGCTTGAGCGACTTCTGGAACTTGGCGGTCGCGATCATCTGCATGGTCTTGGTGATCTTGCGGATGTTGCGGACGGCTTTGCGTCGCTTGAGGATGGCTCTTGCTTTTGCCATGGGGAGAGCACTATAGCCCGGGGGTTTCAGAGGAACCACGAAGGCGCCAAGGGCCACGAAGGGTCGGCGGCCCAGGTGCGGCAATGTGCCGCTGTCCGACCCCGGCACGGTCGTGCGGGCGCTGAATTGCATTGAACATCGAACGCCAACATCGAACTTCGAAGTGCCGGAAACTGCCGCAGAGCACTCCTCCGGTCACTTCGACGTTGGACGTTCGGTGTTGGACGTTCAATGTTCAGCTTCTACCCTTGCACCGATGCCATCTCTCCGCCGAATCGCGCTGGTCTTTCTGCTTTGCCTCGCCCTGGCCGCGCCGGCGGGGGCCTGGTCGTTCAAGGAGCACATTCTCGTGACCCGCCTGGCGGTGCAGCGGATGCTGGAGGATCCGGAGACGCCCGAGGAGATGAAGGCGTGGCTGCGCGAGATCGCCCCGACCGCCGGCGACATGGCGGGGGCGCGGACGCTGCTGGTGGAGACGTACGTCGGCCCGGAGCCGCAGGGGCTGGCAAGGCTGGACTACTGGGTGATCTTTCCGGACATGGCGCGGAAGGTGGACGGCAACAACCCCGTCGCGCCCTTCGGCGTTCCGGAGGCGCCGATGCACTTCGTGGATCTCGAACTGCTCATGCCGGGCGATGGCGTGAAGCGGTACCGGCATGATCTTTCAAACAAGCCGAGGTTCGAGGACCTGCCGCGCGACTGGCGCGATCCGCGGCTCGTGCAGGCGGGCTATCTCCCCTGGCGCGTCGAGCAGGTGTACGGCGAGCTGGTCAGGGCGATTCGCGAGGAGCGTTACGCCCCCGCCGACAAGACCGATCGCGACAACGCGATGGTGCTGGCCGGCTACCTGGCCCATTATTTGGCGGACAACACCCAGCCGCAGCACGCGACGATCGACTTCCGCAGCCACGCCTATTTCGCAATCCCGCGGCGTGCGCCGGATGTGCACGGGATGCTGGAATACGGCATGCTCGACTGGGAAGGGCACGATTTCCCGGAGCTTCGCGAGGCGCTGTGGCAGAAGCTGACGGCGGAGCTGGAGCGACTGAATGCGGTAGGGCAGGCTGCGACGAGGCCGGCGCGGATCGACCCGTGGACGTCGAGCGTGCGAGTGAGCTTCGCGGCATACGAC
>JBGTBZ010000575.1:0-2458 GCA_041749155.1 Phycisphaerae bacterium | reverse complement strand
CGGCGGCGGCAAGAGCCGCAGCTACGGCGGCGGCGGTAATCGCAAGAGCTACTAAATCACGCTCTATCCGGAGAGGGTCGCGGGAAATCGCGGCTCTCTTCTTTTTTTCCCTGAACATTCCGGTGAGGCCCGCTAAATTGTGCGACCAAGGATCCCGTCTTGTCAGAGCAAACCGTTATCCAGCATGAAGTCCGCGCCCCCAGCGAGGATGTGCGCGCCCGCAGCGAGGTTGTCCGCGCCAGCAGCGAGGATGCCCGCGCCAGCAGCGAAGGTGCCCGCGGCAAGGGCGTCTCCCGGACGCTCAAGACCATCAACCTCCTGGCCGTCATCGTGCCCTTCGTCGGCTTCATTGCGGCGGTCGTCTTCACGTGGGGTTGGGGGATCGACTGGCCGACGCTGGCGGTCTTCGCGGTGATGTATTTCGGCACCGGCATCGGCGTGACCGTCGGGTATCACCGGCTCTTCACCCACCGCGCTTTTGAGACCAGCCGCCCCGTGCGCGCCGCGCTTGGGGTGCTTGGCTCGATGGCGGTCGAGGGGCCGGTGCTCTTCTGGGTGGCCGTCCATCGCCGCCATCACCAGCACGCCGACGGCGAGGAGGACCCGCACTCCCCCCACCTGCACGGCGGGGGATTGCGCGGCATGTTGCAGGGTCTCTGGCATGCCCACTGCGGATGGCTGCTGGTGGAGCATTCCGCCGGCCTGTCGCGCTACGTGGGAGACTTGCGCAAGGACCCGCTGATGCGGCGAATCAGCGCGCTGTTTCCGCTGTGGGTTCTTCTGGGTCTGCTGCTGCCGACGATCGCGGGCGGGCTGCTGGCGATGTCCTGGAAAGGGGCGCTGCTGGGCTTTCTATGGGGCGGGCTGGCACGCATCTTCCTCGTGCACCACGTGACCTGGAGCATCAACTCCGTCTGTCACCTCTGGGGCTACAAGAGCTTCCGCGGCGACGACGAGAGCCGCAACAACATCGTCTTCGGCGTCCTGGCGATGGGCGAGGGATGGCACAACAACCACCACGCCTTCCCGACCAGCGCCCGCCACGGGCTGCGCTGGTGGGAGATCGACGCCAGCTACTACATCATCCGCGCCATGGAGGCCGTGGGCCTGGCCTGGAAGGTCCGCGTGCCCCAGTCTCAGGCCATCGCCGCCAAGCGCCGCTGAGCGCACCAGTTCCTGTGCCAGAACAGGCACCGCTATCACGATGCCTGCTTCGCCCTACGCCCATTCAGTTTCAGAGCTCAGCCGGCTTTCGCCTTGGCGATCGCCTCGTCCAGCCCGCCGACGTACAGGAAGTTGCCTTCGCCGATGTCGTCGGCCTCGCCGTTCAAGATCCGCTCGAAGCTGGCGATCGTCTCCTCCAGGCTGGTGTAGTTGCCCTTCTTGCCGGTGAAGACCTCCGCCACGAAGAACGGCTGGCTGAAGAAGCGCTCCATCTTGCGGGCGCGGCCGACGGTCAGCTTGTCCTCTTCGCTCAATTCGTCGATGCCCAGGATGGCGATGATGTCCTGCAGGTCGCGGTAGCGCTGCAAGGTCGTCTGCACGCGGCGGGCGACGTCAAAATGCCGCTCGCCCACGATCTGCGGGTCCAGGGCCCGGCTGTTGGAGGCCAGCGGGTCCACCGCCGGGTAGATGCCCTTGGCGGCGATGCCGCGCTCAAGGTAAATGAAGGCGTCTAGGTGGGCAAACGCGTTGGCGGGCGCCGGGTCGGTCGGGTCGTCCGCGGGCACATAAACCGCCTGCACGCTCGTGATGGCCCCGCTCTTGGTGGACGTAATCCGCTCCTGCAGCTCGCCCATCTCCGTGGCCAGCGTCGGCTGGTAACCCACCGCCGACGGCATGCGGCCCAGCAGCGCCGACACTTCCGAGCCCGCCTGGGTGAAGCGGAAGATGTTGTCGATGAACAGCAGTGTGTCCGCGCCTGTCTCGTCGCGGAAGTACTCCGCCATCGTCAGGGCCGACAGGGCCACGCGCAGACGCGCGCCAGGGGGCTCGTTCATCTGGCCGAACACCATCACCGTCTGGTCGATGACGCTCTTGCCCGTGTCGCCGATCTTCGCCTCCTGCATCTCCAGCCACAGGTCCGTGCCCTCGCGCGTCCGCTCGCCCACCCCAGCGAACACGCTGAACCCGCCGTGCTGGCGGGCGATCCGGGCGATCAGCTCCTGGATCACCACCGTCTTGCCCAGCCCCGCCCCGCCGAACAGCCCCGCCTTGCCGCCGCGGATGAACGGCGTCAAGTGGTCGATCACCTTGATCCCCGTCTCGAAAACCTCCGCCTTGGGCGTGAGATCCATGAACTCCGGCGGCTCGCGGTGGATCGGCCGGTAATCGGCGGCGTTGACCGGCCCGCGGTTGTCGATCGGCTCGCCCAGAAGGTTAAAAACCCGGCCGAGAGTTTCCTTGCCGACGGGAACGGTCACCGGCGAGCCGGTATCGACGACATCCATCCCGCGCC
>JBGTBZ010000574.1:0-3408 GCA_041749155.1 Phycisphaerae bacterium | reverse complement strand
CTTCGCCGGCGGGTTCGTGGCGCGCCACCGCAAGTAGAAGCGGTCGAGGGCACACTCTGGTAGACTCACGGGCGGTCGGTGGGCAACCGGAGCAGGAACCCATGGTCCGCAACATCCTCGGCGTCATCGTCGGCTACATCGTGATGTCGGTGTTCGTGTTCGTCACGTTCACCGGCGCTTACCTGATCCTCGGCGCTGATCGCTCCTTCAAGCCGGGAAGCTACGACGCCTCCAACCTCTGGCTCATCGTGAGCTTCGCTCTTGGATTGAGCGCTGCGGTTCTCGGGGGCATCGTCTGCCGGCTCATCGCGCAGACGATCACGCCGGTTTATGTCCTGGTGGGTCTCGTGATCGTTCTTAGCATCGTGCTTGCAATAGGGCCTTTGACCGCCGATGACGTCGAGCCGGCTCCCAGGGCGGGCGACGTGAGCAACATGGAGGCGATGACCAAGGCCCGCACGCCGACGATTGCGTACATCGTCAACCCCGTGATCATGGCCGTCGGCGTTGTCGCGGGCGGGCTGATCATCGACCATCGCAAGCAAGAGGCCGTTGCCTGATGGCCGCCGGCGGGCCTCTGCGGGCGCTTGGGGCTAGCATCAGCCCGATGCAACGCGACAATTACCATCCAGGTTTCGGCACTCGGGCCATCCACGCCGGCCAGCAGCCGGACCCCACGACCGGCGCTGTCATGACGCCGGTCTATCTCACCAGCACGTACGTCCAGTCCGCCCCCGGGGAGCACAAGGGGTACGAATACAGCCGGACACAGAACCCCACCCGAGGGGCCCTGGAGGGATGCATTGCCGCCCTGGAGGGTGGCAAGCATGGCTTGGCCTTCGCCTCCGGCTCCGCCGCCACCGATACTGTCATCCACACGCTGAAGGCGGGGGACCGGGTGGTCTGCATGGACGACGTCTACGGCGGGACGCAGCGGCAGTTTCGGCGGGTCTGGTCGCACCACGGGCTGTCGTTCGACTTCGTGGACCTCTCCAGCCTGGACAACGCCCGCCGGGCCATTATGGGCGGGGTGAAGCTCGTCTGGGTCGAGACGCCGACCAACCCGATGCTCAAGCTTGTGGACATCGCCGCCGTCGCGGAGATGGCCCACCGCGTGGGGGCGATCGTCGCCGTCGATAACACCTTTATGACGCCGTACTTCCAGCAGCCGCTGGCGCTCGGGGCGGATGTCGTGATGCACTCGACGACCAAGTTTCTCAACGGCCACAGCGACGTGGTCGGCGGGGCGCTGGTCACCAGCAACGAGGAGCTTTTTGAGCGACTCAAGTTCCTCCAGAACGCCGTTGGCGGGGTGGCGGGGCCGATGGACTCGTTCCTGGTCCTCCGCGGCCTGAAGACGCTGCACGTGCGGATGGCCCGCCACGAGGAAAACGGCCGGCAGATCGCCGCATGGCTTGAGCAGCATCCGAAGATCGATCGCGTCGTCTACCCCGGCCTTGAGAGCCACCCCCAGCACGCCCTGGCCAGGCGGCAGATGACGGGCTTCGGCGGGATGATCACGGCCTTCATCAAGGGCGATCTGGAAGCCTCCCGCCGAATGCTTTCGGCCTGCCGGCTCTTTGCGCTGGCCGAATCGCTGGGCGGCGTCGAGAGCCTGATCGAGCACCCGGCGATCATGACGCACGCGTCGGTTCCGCCGGAGAAGCGAAAGGAGCTTGGCATCAGCGACACGCTGATCCGTCTGTCGGTGGGTATTGAGGATCTCGAGGACCTGAAGGCGGACTTGGAGCGAGCGCTGGCGAACGTCTGATCACGGTGTCGCTGCGGCAATCTCGGCGGGCCGGTAGAACCATTCCTCGTATCGCGACTGGCCGCGCTGCTGTCCTTCGATCCGGGCATGGAGCCGCCCGTCGGGCAGGCCGCGGTAGATGATCCGCGTCGGGAAGTCGTGCTCCGGGTTCTCGAAGACGGCGCGGTTTCCGCCGCTCTCGACGAGCTTGAAACGGGTCTCTTGCGCGCCGCGGGGCTGGGCGACGTAAAAAATCCCCTCCGGCGTGCGCTCGATCCGCAGGTATTCGTAAAACGCCGTCTGCCCCCCGCGTAGGGTGCGGGAGACGCCCATGAGCGTGCCGGCCTCCGCGGTCGTCCAGTGCTCTTCGACGCGATTTCCGGAGGTGTCGCGGGGGGTGGACCAGGTGCCCGTCATGAACCACAGGTCGGCCAGCCCGGCATCCCGCGGGCTAAGCCTCATTCCGGGCGATCCGCCGTCGGCGTTGCAGCCGGCTATTGCGGCCAGGGCCAAAGACGCAAAAGCGGCGACGAAACAACGGATGATTCGACTCATGAGAGCCGGAGCCTACCGCAATTGCGCCGCCGCCGGCAACGTCCCGGGGCGGGGGAGGCTTATGACCCGGTCCTGAACGTGTCCCGTGGCCGTACGCGCAGCCAGCGGACGGGCTGCATGATGGCGGTCTGGACGTTGTTGTAGATATTGGCGGTCATGAACCGCAGGGCGTCGCGGGCCTTGTGCTGGCGGGCGGTCTCGTCCTTCACCAGAGGCAGGAAGACCAGCGTCGCCAGCAGCCTCAGGGCGGCGCTCGTGATGAACAGGATGGCAAAGACGTCAAAGACGCCGATGGCGGCCCCCGCCGTCTCGCCCAGGACGGTTGTGGCGTCGATGGAGACGTCCTGCGTGGAGCTGGCGAGCTTTCCAAAGGCAATGCCGCCGGCCATGCCCGCCAGGTTGACGATCACGCTGTTCACCGCGACGTAACCCCCGCCGGCGCCGGTCGTGGGGCCGGTACGGGTGTGCCCGCCGGCGGAGTTGCCCGCCATGTCCAGCACGTAGTTGAAGTTGGCGATTTCGATGCCCGTCCAGAAGAGGCCGCCGCCGGCGCTGACGGCGTAGGCGAGGATGAGCCACCCGAGCCCGAGCGGCTGGCCGGCTTCGGAGTGGGACGCGATGAGCGCCCACCCAGCGGCGATGGGAGCGATGCCCGCTGATGCGAGGGTGAGGGTGATCTTCTTGCCGAAGCGGTCGACCACCCGTCCCCAGAGGCCGCTGACCAGGAGCTGCGTGAGCATCGGCGCCACCAGCAGCATCGTCTGGATGGTCATGTTGCCGATCTGCAGCTTCTGGACGAGAAAGAGCGTTACGAACGTGCCGCTGGGCGCGGTGGCGAACGTGAGCATCGCCACGAACCCTGCGAAGGCCAGGAAACGGCGGTTGCGCAGCGGGGTGCCCAGAGAGCCCAGGAGCTGCCGCAGGGTCTGAAGGAAGCTGGCGTCCTCGTCTACTAGCGGACGCTCTGGGCGTAGGTGCGGGACGAATTGGTACATCAGGATGTCGAGCACGCCGAAAATGGCGCTGACGCAGAAGATCCCGCCGCAGACCCAGAGCACCTGCTGATCGCTCACGCCGGCCCCGCGGGCGAAGCGGTCGAGCAC
>JBGTBZ010000573.1:0-3339 GCA_041749155.1 Phycisphaerae bacterium | reverse complement strand
GTCGATCCATCCGCCCCGAACCAGATCTGCCGCGGGCTGGAGGACTACTGCCGCCAGCAGGGGGTGTCGCGGCTGTCGGAGCTGATCGGGGCCCTTCAGCTCCCCGGCGACATGCCCGCGGAGCCGCGCCAAACGCCGTATGAGTGAGTACACTAATCGATCTATGGCCACGATCGTTGGAGACCGAGTCGAAAGCTATGACAATCGCCTGCGTCGTAATCGCAGCTGGGCCATGGAGGAGGGTGACTTGTACTTCAACCGCGAGAACGAGGTCTTCAAGACGCTTCGCCGGATCGCCCATCGGCTCGGGGAGTTGCAGATCCCGTATGTTCTAGTTGACGGCCTCTCCATGAACTTTCATGGATTCGAGCGCTTCACGAAGGACGTAGATTTGCTCGTCACGAAGGAGGGGCTTGCCCGCATCCATGAGTCCTTGGAGGGGCTCGGATACATTCCACCGTTCAGCGGCGGCAAGGATCTCAAGGACACGCAGAGCGGCGTGCGGATCGAGTTCCTGATCACGGGTCAGTTTCCTGGCGATGGCAAGCCGAAGGCCGTGGCATTTCCCGATCCCGCGGACGTGGCGGTGGAGTTCGAGGGAATAAAGGTCATCAATCTGCCAAAGCTCATCGAGCTCAAGCTTGCCAGCGGTATGACCGGGCACGGACGGTTGAAGGATCTCGCCGATGTGCAGCAGCTGATTCAGACGTTGCGATTGAACGAATCAATCGCGGATCAACTCGACGCCACCGTGCGGTCGAAGTACCTTGAGTTGCTTCACGATGCTCAACTTGGCGAATCCGAAGGTACGTGAGCCGGTCACGCCGACGCCTCCTCGGGCTCCACTCCCGCCGCCTCCCGCAGCCTGGGCTCGTGGGCCTTGACTTCCTGGGCCAGCTTCGAGTTGGGGAAGTCCCGCTTGATGATCTCGCCGATGCGGATGGCCTCCACGAAGTCGTGGTCGTGCATGGCCTGGGTGAACTGGTCGCGCAGCCGCAATAGCCGGCCCCGGAAGACCTCGCGGGCGCTGTCGGCAAGCTGCTGGCCCTCATCGGGCGTCAGGTAGGTGTCAAGGCGTCGCAGGAGCTCCATTGCCTCGTCCGGATCAGGCTTTTGGCGGGCCTCGTGGAACTGCTGAACGAGCTGGACCTTGCGGTTTTGGCGGCGCTCCTCGATGCGCGTCCTGAGCAGGCGGATCTCCATATCCCCCCCGTACTTCTGCACGAGCTTCTCCGCCGCCTGGAAGGCCTCGGGCCAGCGCTCGTCGCGCGAGAGGCGGTCGATCTCGTCCTTGGCGCTGTCGATTTCCCGCTCCCGCTCACCCGCGAGCCGGTTGCGGATCTGGTCGCGGAACCGCTCCGCCTCGGCGGTGTAGCCGAAGCTCTTTTCCATCTCGTCAATAAGCGACCGGGCCCCCGCGAAATCGTCTGCGAGCAGGTCCTCCTCGATGGCGCGGCGGACGGCGTCGCGCTCCTGCTCGCGGTAAGCCACGCGCTTGGCCCGCTCGCTGATAAGCGAGTTCTGCTCGACGGCCTTTAACGTCCGCAGCGACTGGTCCAGGGCATGCCGCATAGGCCGAAGCTCGTCGGAAAGGCTCTCTGAAAGCCCCCGCGCCGCCGCGGCGCTCGTGGCCAGGTGGCGGGCGATGGGCCACGCGACCAGCACGAGGACCGTCGCCATCACCCCCGCGGGAAGGACGGCCCAGTTGTTCTGCCTCGCCGCGAGGTAGATGCCCCAGCCCAGCACGCCCAGGGAGAGCAGGAACAGGAGCACGAACATGGCGGTGGTCGAGGCATCGCCCCGGACGGCGGGCCGGTCTTGCCCGGGCAGGGGGCCTGGAGTAGCGGAAGAGGCCATGGCAGAAGGTCCTTGGAGGGGATTTGCGGTCAGCAGCCCATCGCAGCATAACGGCTGGCGCGATCAGCGTGAAGCGGCGGGGGGCCCGCGGCGCCTGAGAAGGGCGACGTATCCACCGTCGTGGTATCGGGTCGGCTCATCGGTCGAAAAGCTTGGGAAAGTGGCCAGTTCGTCGATCATCTCGGCCCCTGCCTGCTCCGCAAGGAACGCCTGCACGACCTCGCCATTCTCCTGGGGAAACACGCTGCAGGTGGCATAGGCCAGCAGCCCGCCGGGCGAAAGCCTGGGCCATGTATCGCGCAGGATCGCAAGCTGAAGCGGCGGAAGCTGGGCATCCGCCGCGCCCAAGTCGATGTAGCGGGCCTCGGGCCGGCGGGCCAGAACGCCGCTGTTGGAGCAGGGGGCATCGATCAGGATACGGTCATACGACTCCGGCCAATCTGCAGGAAGCTCGCTCATCCACTCCGCCCGCTTGGCGGTGATGTTGCCGAGGTCCCGCCGACGGGCGAGGAGGCGGCGGAGCGTGCTGATGCGTGCTCCCGCGGCGTCGACGGCATAAACGCGTCCCGAATCGCCCGCCAGATCCGCAAGCTGCTGGGTCTTGGTGCCGACGCCGCAGCAGCGGTCCAGGACCGTCATCCCCTCGCGCACATCGAGCAGGGGCACGATGGCTGCGCTGGTGGCATCCTGCACCTGGGCGATGCCAGCCTCGGACCAGCGGGCAAAATCCGCTTGCTTTGCCCCACGGACGACGGCGAGGCTCGGCTGCTCGTGCGAGACGACGAGGATCGGTTCCCCGGAAGGCTCCTTATCCCCGGAACGGCTCAGGTCGTCGACCGGGTGCTCGCGAACGAGGCGCACGAGCGTTGGGGGCTCGCGGTTGTCGTGCTCACAGAACCGAAGGGCATCCTCCGGTCCCAGAAGCCCCGCCAAGCGCTCGAACAGCGGCCGCGGGTGGCTCAAGACCACCTCCGCATACGCCTCCGCGTCGGACCTCGCCGGGAGCTTGTCGGAAATGTCAGGATTGCGGATCGCTTCCCGCAGGATGGCGTTGACGAACCCGGCGGCCCTGGGCAGTGACGCCTCGCCGAGGCGCCGCGTCTGGGCGACCGCCTCGGTCACGATGGCGTGATCGGGAACGCGGTCCAGGAGTCGAAGCTGGTACAGCGCCACCAGCAGGATGAGCTTGGCGCGGTTGTCGATCTGCTCCGCCGGCCGGCCGGCGAAATGGCTCATGAGCCACATCAAATGCAAATAGTTCTTCGTGACGCCGATCACGATCTGCTCCGCCAGAGCCCTGTCGCGCGGGTCGGCGGGGGCGACAGGTGACCGCCGCTTGAACGTCTGCCGCGGCATGCCGGGGAGGCGCTTTTCGTCCAGGGAGAGAACGGCGAAGTCGCGGGGGTTCATGATTCGGATGGCAGCAAGCGAGCGCCGACGTCCCAGGTATGGCCGTTTCGATACGCGGCCAGCGGCATCCGC